>NZ_JAUJED010000039.1:0-783 GCF_030442075.1 Vibrio sp. TMPB1044
AGGGTGGTATTTCAAGGACGACTCCACCACATCTAGCGACGCGGTTTCAAAGTCTCCCACCTATCCTACACATGTAGGTTCAATGTTCAGTGCCAAGCTGTAGTAAAGGTTCACGGGGTCTTTCCGTCTAGCCGCGGGTACACTGCATCTTCACAGCGATTTCAATTTCACTGAGTCTCGGGTGGAGACAGCGTGGCCATCATTACGCCATTCGTGCAGGTCGGAACTTACCCGACAAGGAATTTCGCTACCTTAGGACCGTTATAGTTACGGCCGCCGTTTACCGGGGCTTCGATCAAGAGCTTCGACCGAAGTCTAACCCCATCAATTAACCTTCCGGCACCGGGCAGGCGTCACACCGTATACGTCATCTTACGATTTTGCACAGTGCTGTGTTTTTAATAAACAGTTGCAGCCACCTGGTATCTGCGACTCTCGTCTGCTCCATCCGCAAGGGACTTCACTGATAAGAGCGTACCTTCTCCCGAAGTTACGGTACCATTTTGCCTAGTTCCTTCACCCGAGTTCTCTCAAGCGCCTTGGTATTCTCTACCCGACCACCTGTGTCGGTTTGGGGTACGATTCCTTACAATCTGAAGCTTAGAGGCTTTTCCTGGAAGCATGGCATCAATGACTTCACTACCGTAGTAGCTCGACATCGTATCTCAGCGTTAATAGCGGTCCGGATTTACCTAAACCACCCGCCTACGTACTTGAACCTGGACAACCGTCGCCAGGCCCACCTAGCCTTCTCCGTCCCCCCATCGCAATTGTAAGAAGTAC
>NZ_JAUJED010000040.1:0-773 GCF_030442075.1 Vibrio sp. TMPB1044
GACTTTGTTATCACGGGGTCTTCAAAGGAAGTCCTAGTGAATGACATTAAGCCGCAACTGATGGCTTTCTTACAAGAAAGAGGTTTAGCGCTTTCTGAAGAGAAAACGCACGTTACTCATATCAATGATGGTTTTGACTTTCTTGGCTTCAACGCCAGAAAGTACAAAGGGAAACTGCTCATTAAACCGAGCAAATCCAACGTATTATCATTCTTACGAAACATGCGTGACCTCATTAGAAAACACGCAACAATCCCAGTAGCCGATCTCATTAAGATGATGAATCCAAAGCTACGAGGATGGGCGAATTACTATCGCCACTGTGTTGCTAAACAAACCTTCGGCTATGTTGGTCATCAGATGTTTCTAGCGTTATGGCGATGGTCAGTCAGGCGTCACCCAAACAAGGGACGTAAATGGATCGCACACAAGTACTTTCTAAACTATCAAGGGCAATGGATTTTCCATGGCTGGTTTAAAAAGGATGGACTGTATGGCGTGATCCGACTGTTTCAAATCGGTCAAGTGCCAATCAAGCGACATGTAAAAATCATGAGTCAAGCGACCCCGTTCGATCCTTTTTGGGAAGGTTTTCTCAATGAACGTAAGGTGAAAAATACAGGTCGTAACTCATGGTTTGATCCTGTCGCCACTGCTTTGTGAGTTGCTGGGTAACAATAACGCCTTAGTGGAGGCTTGAGCCGTATGCAGTGAAAGTTGCACGTACGGTTCTTAGGAGGGCGGCATCTGGTAACAGGTGTCGCCTATCCGAC
>NZ_JAUJED010000041.1:0-363 GCF_030442075.1 Vibrio sp. TMPB1044
TAATGTTCATTTTATTTACCCCTGTATTTAAATTGAATTTGCCTTGATATTTGATACAGCAAATATCAAGGCGCTTTACTTTTAGCGTTTAATAAACGTCTTCCGTTTTACGAATGTGATTAAACACCTCATACACTTCATCGTAAGAAATGCCATACCCTTCGAGCTTTTCGACACAATCACAAATGTCATTGGTGTAGAAACACTCGTGATTGAATAGCTCACGGCGAATGATCGCTTTTTTACCATTCTCTTCGATGTCTTCGGCGATCCCTTCTTGAGCAATAGAATCTAAACGGGTCATTAATTGCTTCGCATTATCAACAGGGCAAATTAAACCCATACCTAACGACGCATATTTCA
>NZ_JAUJED010000042.1:0-9752 GCF_030442075.1 Vibrio sp. TMPB1044
AATGGCGGTGAGGGAGGGATTCGAACCCTCGATGCAGCTACAAACCACATACTCCCTTAGCAGGGGAGCGCCTTCGGCCTCTCGGCCACCTCACCGTCTTGCGGAGGCACATATTACGTTTTACCGAAAATATGTCAAACACTTTATTGAAAAAAATTGGACAAAAACACTCAACCGTTTGCTATTTAATCAAAGCGCTTGCAAATTGAACTTATAACATTCAAATCGCGCTTTTTTCCTTAAAAATTAAGGTGAAAGATTGGCAATAATAAACAGCCGAAAACAATTATCTAATTTCTCCAGCAGCAAGTGCTACCGCTGATGGCACAATACTACGGGATGCGTATTTGCGCCATAGGGGAAGCTAATAAATCTTGAATTTTGCCAAACAAAATACAGAGCAACAGTTCTGTTCAACCTTGTCTGTATCTCACAACATCACAAAGCATTCACTTCACCACTTTGAGACCGATCCGCTATCCAACCTATCTATGTCCCAATGAGCGTTTCTATTCCCCAAGATCAAAAAAGGCTAGCAACAATGCTAGCCTCTTCTCTACGCAAAAGTATTAGTAATTGCCAGATGCAACGTTACCATTACCTTTTTCAGCTTGAATGCGCATGTAGATCTCTTCACGGTGAACAGATACTTCTTTAGGTGCGTTAACACCGATACGTACTTGGTTACCTTTAACGCCTAGTACAGTAACTGTTACTTCATCACCAATCATCAGTGTTTCGCCAACGCGGCGAGTCAAAATTAGCATTCTTTGCTCCTTGAGTAATCTCTAAATTTATCTAGCTACGAGAGCATTATCCAACAAAAGTTATATTTTCGTAAACTATCGATTGAGTTTATTTAACCAAAATGCACTTCTTTTTTAGGATAACCCTGTGTTTCACGCGCTACGATGTATGCATTGTGTAATATGTTAGCAGCCATATCGACTTGCGTTGGTGATATCACCAAAGTTAAAGACTGCTGCTGCAATAAGTGATGTTGTACATCAATTTCGCCTTCAGACAACAATCCATGTGAACTGACCACAATTTCTTGTGTTCGGCTTCCTACCACAGTTAACAAACTAACCTGTTCACTATTACGGATTTTCTCAGCAAAAACTAGTTTTAATTTGGCACTTATGTCTTGTTTAATAATGAGTGCTGCCCGTTCTGTTTCCTCGATCACACTACAGACTTCGATCCCCAACAGTTGGCAATGTGAAATGAAAGACGGTAAATCTTCATTCAAACACTCGATACGCACCATATCTCTTTGGATGGCGATACCAGCAATATCATTCAAACACTGATTACCCGCGATCAATGTGCCCTCGCCTTGTTCAAAGCTTGAAAGCACTCGCAATGGCACGTTATGCTGCCATGCATACTGAACACATGGAAGATGTAAAACCTTAGCGCCTCGGCGGGCCATCTCTTCCATAGAAGGGAAGTCTAAAGTATCTAATTTCTGAGATTGCTTCACAACTCTAGGGTCACAAGAATAAACACCATCAACATCAGTATAGATCTGGCATTCTTTCGCCTGCAAGGCACCCGCAAGCGCTACCGCTGTAGTATCTGAACCACCGCGACCTAATGTTGTGATATCGCCTTTCGCATTGAACCCTTGAAAGCCTGCAACAATGACAATCTGGTTGTCATCTAGCAGAGCTTGAATAGGAGCAGTATCAATACGCTCAATCGCTGCATTATTATGATTAGAATCAGTGTGTATCTTGGCTTGATAGCCAGTCATTGATGTCGCTTCATAACCTAACTTGTGTAACGTCATTGCTAACAAGGCCATGGAAACTTGCTCGCCAGCCGTTAACAACACATCCAGTTCTCTAGCGTTTGGTACGCTATCAATTTGTGTGGCTAAGTTAACTAACCGATTTGTTTCACCAGACATAGCAGAAACGACAACCACGATCTGGTTCCCTTCATTTTTCGCTTCAATGATTTTTTCTGCTACATGATGGATTCGTTCAATTGAACCCACCGACGTTCCACCAAATTTCTGCACGATAAGAGGCATTTTCACCCGTCCTCACCTTCCCAAGACCAATGTCTATATATGACAAAAAAACACATACTCCGCGTCAGGGCGAAGCAATAAAAAATTAACCAAGGAGTCTAACGCCACCATTAGACTTCTTGGTTAATCTCAATCAAACCTTGTTTAAACACGCTTCCAATAGGCAAAATAAAAGATGCCCAATCAACTGATTGGGCATCTTTGTATCAATTACTTAAGCTTAAAGACGCTCTTCTAGCCAAGTACGCACAGATTTAAGCGCTTCTGGCAGTGCTTCAACGTCTGTACCGCCCGCTTGAGCCATATCTGGACGACCACCGCCTTTACCGCCAACTTGCTCAGCAACCATCTTAACGAGGTCACCCGCTTTTACTTTGCCGATTAGGTCTTTGGTTACACCAGCAATCAAGCCAACTTTACCGTCTGCTACGTTTGCGATCAGGATGATGCCGCTACCTACTTGGTTTTTAGCGTTATCAACCATAGTACGTAGGTTCTTGTTGTCTGCGCCTTCAATTGCAGCAACCAAAACTTTAGTACCAGAGATCTCTTCTACTTTGCCCATGATGTTTGCGCTTTCTGCAGCAGCCATCTTTTCTTTAAGCAGTTGGATTTCTTTCTCTAGCGATTTCGCTTTCTTAGCGGATTCAGTAAGTTTCTCTTCGTAAGCGTTAACCTGAGCTTCTACTGCATCTAGAGCAGCTTCACCCGTTACCGCTTCAATACGACGAATACCCGCAGCAATACCACCTTCAGAAGTGATCTTGAACAGGCCGATATCACCCGTGTTGCTTGCGTGGATACCACCACAAAGCTCAGTAGAGAAATCGCCCATAGATAGAACGCGAACTTCATCATCGTACTTTTCGCCAAACAGTGCCATTGCACCTTTTTCTTTCGCTGACTCGATATCCATGATGTTGGTTTCAATCACGTGGTTCTTACGAACTTGTGCGTTAACCAAGCGCTCTACTTCTTTAATCTGTACCGGTGTTACCGCTTCAAGGTTAGAGAAGTCAAAACGTAGATTGTCTGGCTTAACTAAAGAACCTTTCTGAGCAACGTGCTCACCTAAAACTTCGCGCAGTGCAGAGTGAAGCAAGTGAGTTGCAGAGTGGTTTAGTGAGATAGCAGCACGACGCTCAGCGTCAACCGTTGCTTCTACTTTATCGCCCTTAGCAAATACACCTTCAACTAGCTCACCGTGGTGCGCAAATGCGTTACCTAGCTTCTGAGTATCTTGTACTTTGAAAAGACCCGAAGCTGTTTTTAGTGTACCAGCATCACCACATTGACCGCCTGACTCAGCGTAGAATGGTGTCTCTTCAAGAATAATGATTGCTTTGTCGCCAGCCGATAGTGAAGAGACTTCTTCACCATCAACAAATAGCGCAGAGATTTCACCAGCACCTTCAGTAGCTTTGTAACCACAGAACTCGGTGTTAGTGTCTACTTTGATCGTTGCGTTGTAATCAGTGCCGAATTGACCAGCTTCACGAGCACGCTTACGCTGTGCTTCCATCGCCTTCTCAAAGCCTTCTTCATCGATAGTAAAGTCGCGTTCACGTGCTACATCGTTAGTAAGGTCAGCTGGGAAACCGTATGTGTCGTAAAGTTTGAAAACTGTTTCGCCGTCAAGCTCTTTGCCTTCAAGTGCGTCTAGTGCGTCATTAAGAATAACCATGCCGCGCTCTAGAGTACGACCGAAGTTCTCTTCTTCAATGCGAAGTACTTTTTCAACAAGCTCTTGCTGTTTCTTAAGTTCATCTGCCGCAGAGCCCATCACTTCAGCCAATACACCCACAAGTTTGTGGAAGAACACGCCTTGTGCGCCAAGCTTGTTACCGTGACGAACTGCACGACGAATAATACGACGTAGAACGTAGCCACGACCTTCGTTTGAAGGCATAACGCCGTCAGCGATTAGGAATGAACAAGAACGGATATGGTCAGCAATAACGCGTAGCGATTGGTTAGATAGGTCGTCATGACCCACAACTTCCGCTGTCGCTTTGATTAGCTTTTGGAATACATCAATTTCGTAGTTAGAGTGAACGCCCTGCATGATTGCAGAAATACGCTCAATACCCATACCTGTATCTACAGCAGGCTTAGGTAGCGGTTCCATTGTGCCGTCAGCGTGACGGTTGAACTGCATGAATACGTTGTTCCAGATCTCGATGAAGCGGTCACCATCTTCTTCAGGTGTACCAGGACGGCCGCCCCAGATGTGCTCACCGTGATCGTAGAAGATTTCAGTACATGGACCACAAGGACCTGTGTCACCCATCGTCCAGAAATTATCAGACTCGAACTGTTTGCCGCCTTCTTTGTCGCCAATGCGAACGATACGATCAGCAGGTACACCTACTTTCTTGTTCCAGATATCGAATGCTTCATCATCTGTCTCGTATACCGTTACCAACAGACGGTCTTTTGGCAGTTGAAGAGTTTCAGTCAGGAATTCCCAAGCAAAACCAATCGCTTCTTCTTTGAAGTAGTCACCAAAGCTGAAGTTGCCTAGCATTTCGAAGAACGTGTGGTGACGAGCCGTGAAACCTACGTTTTCAAGGTCATTGTGTTTACCACCCGCACGTACACAACGCTGAGCCGTAGTTGCTCGAGTGTAGGCACGTTTTTCGGCGCCTAAGAAGCAATCTTTGAATTGGTTCATACCTGCGTTAGTGAATAGCAGGGTTGGATCGTTATGTGGAACTAACGATGAACTGTCTACGATTTGGTGTTCTTTGCTCTCAAAGAACTTAAGGAACGCGTTGCGAACCTCATCAGTGCTCATGTACATGCAGCTCTTCCTGAAAATAGTCGAGTTAGAATTTTGCCGTATTGTAGATCATGGTTAAGGCTTCGACTAGTTTTCTTGTAGAAAAGACACCCTTGGGCAGGATTTTAGTGGGAATTCGATAAAATGAAGAATATTCCACTATATCTAGCCGCGGAAAAGCAGAACTAAATTGACGACCTAGTAACTAAGAAACTCACTCAACGAAAGAGAGTTGACCAAAGACATGCTCTACGGAGCTGAACCAATAAAAAAGCCCCGCATAAAATATGCGAGGCTTTAAATTCTTTCAAAGCAGATGCTTCTTTCAAACATCTACTCTGTAAAACGTCAGCTTATAGCTCTTCGTTTTCTTCTTCTTTCTCTACGTCTTTCTCTTCAAGAACAGCAGGAGTCAGTAGCAATTCACGAAGCTTAGTATCGATCTCTAGAGCAACCTCTGGGTTTTCACGCAGGTATTTACCAGCGTTAGCTTTACCTTGGCCGATCTTGTCGCCCTTGTAGCTGTACCAAGCGCCCGCTTTTTCTACCAGCTTGTTCTTAACGCCTAAATCGATAAGCTCACCTTCACGGTTGAAGCCTTTGCCATATAGGATTTGAGTTTCAGCTTGTTTAAACGGTGCAGCAATCTTGTTCTTAACAACCTTGATACGGGTTTCGTTACCAACAACCTCATCACCATCTTTGATCGCACCAGTACGGCGGATATCAAGACGAACAGATGCGTAGAACTTAAGCGCGTTACCACCCGTTGTTGTTTCTGGGTTACCGAACATCACACCAATTTTCATACGGATTTGGTTGATGAAGATAGCCATACAGTTAGACTGCTTTAGGTTACCCGTCAGCTTACGCATCGCTTGAGAAAGCATACGAGCCTGAAGACCCATGTGGCTGTCGCCCATTTCGCCTTCGATTTCTGCTTTTGGTGTTAGTGCTGCAACTGAGTCAATAACAAGAACGTCGATTGCACCTGAACGAGCCAGTGCATCACAGATTTCAAGCGCTTGCTCACCAGTATCTGGTTGAGAAACAAGAAGTGCATCGATATCAACACCAAGCTTTTGAGCATAGATAGGGTCTAGTGCGTGTTCCGCATCAACGAATGCACACGTTTTGCCCACTTTCTGTGCTGCAGCAATAAGCTCAAGCGTTAGCGTTGTTTTACCTGATGATTCTGGACCGTAAACTTCTACGATACGTCCCATCGGTAGGCCACCAGCACCTAGTGCGATATCTAGAGATAGAGAACCTGTAGAAATAGTTTCTACGTCCATTGTGCGGTTATCACCAAGACGCATGATAGAACCTTTACCAAATTGCTTTTCAATCTGACCAAGGGCTGCGGCTAACGCTTTTTGTTTATTCTCGTCCATTTCTATCTCCACATAATCGGTTGTCTCAACAAGCGATCTAGAATCTATTTCTAACCCACATAGGGGTGACTAATTGGCTTTCATTATACTGTTGATTCATACAGTGTCTATACCTGTATGAAAATAATTTGTGCAAATGTTACTTACCTTCCATTGATAGGTAATCATAAATAACTTGCAGGGCATGGTGCGTGGCTTGTTGGCGTACTTGTGATCTGTCGCCTGTAAATACATGCGTTTCTACTTTATCCCAGCCATTTAGCGCTTTCCACGCGAAGCATACCGTACCAACAGGCTTATCTTCGGTCGCGCCACCTGGGCCAGCAATGCCACTGATTGATACAGAGATCGTCCCATTTGAATGTTGCAATGCCCCGCTCGCCATTTCTATTACGACAGGCTCACTCACAGCGCCGAACTCAATTAAGGTTTTAAGCTGTACACCTATCATCTCTTGCTTAGCTTCATTGCTGTACGTAACAAAAGCGCGATCAAACCACCCAGAGCTGCCCGCAATATCGGTGACTGCACTCGCAACACCTCCGCCAGTACAAGATTCAGCCGTCACTAACACTTGTTTGTGTTTAGCGAGTAAATGTCCAAGCTGTTCACTAAGGTCTTGAGTCATCTGCATCATCAACTTCCCTTTATTTACTGTCATATCATTTGGATTCGCATCTTTTCGCATCAGCCGCTTTTCGCACGAAACGCTTTCACGTATCCTAAGCCGCAATAGAAATAAACGAAAGAAGTTAACTGTGAAAGCCGATCAAAAACATACTCCCATGATGCAGCAGTACCTAAAACTGAAAGCAGAAAACCCAGAAATTCTGCTGTTCTACCGCATGGGCGATTTCTACGAGCTTTTCTATGATGATGCTAAAAAAGCTTCTCAACTCCTCGATATTTCACTGACTAAACGTGGTTCATCAAATGGTGAGCCTATTCCTATGGCGGGTGTTCCTTACCATGCCGTTGAAGGGTACCTTGCAAAGTTAGTACAACTTGGTGAATCCGTAGCAATTTGTGAACAGATTGGTAATCCAGCACTTTCAAAAGGCCCTGTTGAGCGTGCTGTTGTACGTATCGTTACACCCGGTACCGTGACCGATGAAGCATTACTTTCTGAGCGCGTTGATAACCTAATTGCAGCCATTTACCACCACAACGGTAAATTTGGTTACGCGACACTTGATATTACCTCCGGTCGATTCCAACTTTGCGAACCAGAAACGGAAGAAGCAATGGCAGCAGAACTGCAGAGAACCTCACCACGTGAGCTACTGTTCCCTGAAGATTTCGAGCCAGTAAATCTAATGGCAAGCCGTAATGGCAATCGCCGTCGCCCTGTATGGGAATTTGAATTAGACACTGCTAAGCAGCAATTAAATAAGCAATTTGGTACTCGCGATCTGGTAGGCTTTGGCGTAGAAAGCGCAAAACTGGGTCTATGTGCGGCTGGTTGTTTGATCCAATACGTAAAAGATACTCAACGTACAGCCCTTCCACATATCCGTTCACTGACGATGGATAAACAAGATCACTCTGTGATCCTCGATGCAGCGACTCGCCGCAATCTAGAGATCACGCAAAATCTTGGTGGTGGTACTGATAACACCCTTGCCGAAGTACTTGATCACACCGCAACAGCAATGGGTAGCCGTATGCTTAAGCGTTGGTTACATCAACCAATGCGCAATATCTCTGCGCTCGATCAGCGCCTAGATGCGATTGGTGAGATGAAAGATTTGGCTCTATTCACAGAGCTACAGCCAACCTTAAAGCAGATTGGTGATATCGAGCGTATTCTTGCTCGTCTTGCACTTCGTTCTGCTCGCCCTCGCGATATGGCACGACTTCGCCAAGCAATGGAATACTTGCCAGAGCTTGCTGAAACGCTAACGCAACTTAAGCACCCGTACCTAACTCAACTTGCTCAATATGCTTCTCCTGTGGACGAAGTTTCTGAACTACTCGAGCGAGCGATCAAAGAGAACCCACCGGTGGTTATCCGTGACGGTGGTGTGATCGCAGAAGGCTATAATACCGAGCTAGATGAATGGCGTGACCTTGCAGCAGGTGCAACTGAGTTTCTGGATAAGCTTGAGCAAGAAGAGCGTGAACGTCATGGTATCGACACTCTAAAAGTTGGTTACAACAACGTACACGGTTTCTTCATTCAAGTGAGCCGCGGACAAAGCCACCTAGTACCGCCACATTATGTTCGCCGTCAAACGCTGAAAAACGCTGAGCGTTACATCATTCCCGAGCTAAAAGAGCACGAAGACAAAGTGCTTAACTCTAAGTCGAAAGCACTCGCTATCGAGAAACAGCTGTGGGAAGAGTTGTTTGACTTACTACTGCCGTATCTAGAGCGCCTACAAAACATCGCCTCTTCAGTATCTCAGCTTGATGTTCTACAAAACTTGGCTGAGCGTGCAGATACGCTGGATTACTGTCGTCCAACCATGACAGAAGCTGCAGGTGTGCAGATCCAAGCAGGTCGTCACCCTGTTGTTGAACAAGTGATGGACGAACCCTTTATTGCTAACCCTATCGACCTTAATGATCAACGTAAGATGCTGATCATCACAGGTCCAAATATGGGTGGTAAATCGACCTATATGCGCCAAACGGCACTCATCGCATTGATGGCTCATATCGGTTGTTATGTTCCTGCAGAAAGCGCGACCATCGGCTCTATCGACCGTATCTTTACGCGTATTGGCGCATCGGATGATCTGGCTTCTGGCCGTTCAACCTTCATGGTTGAGATGACAGAAACTGCCAATATCCTGCATAACGCAACACCAAACAGCCTTGTGCTAATGGATGAAATCGGTCGTGGTACCAGTACTTACGATGGTTTGTCATTAGCTTGGGCAAGTGCAGAATGGTTAGCTAATCAAATCAACGCGATGACACTGTTTGCAACGCATTACTTTGAGCTAACCGAGTTACCAAACCAACTTCCAACGCTAGCAAACGTACACCTAGATGCGGTTGAGCATGGTGACAGCATTGCCTTTATGCACGCAGTTCAAGAAGGTGCAGCAAGTAAATCTTACGGCCTAGCGGTTGCAGGATTGGCTGGTGTACCAAAAGCGGTGATCAAGAACGCTCGCGCGAAGCTAACACAGCTCGAAGCATTGAGTCTTGAGTCTCCGACATCGAAGCCAAGCGGCGTTGATATTGCAAACCAACTAAGTCTGATCCCTGAACCAAGCGAAGTAGAACAAGCACTTGCGAATGTTGATCCTGATGATCTAACTCCTCGCCAAGCATTAGAAGAACTTTACCGCTTGAAGAAGCTGCTTTAGTTTCTTACCAAGTAGTTTGTTCTTGCCGTACTGCTATTTTGTTTAGACGGTATGAAATACCAAAGCCACAAACAAAAAAACGCTGACTTAAAGTCAGCGTTTTTATTTTTCTTCTATTTAGAGAAGCATCATCCGTTCAATTAGTCGTTTTCTACGTTGAACAGGTTTTCCATATTCAGACCTTGCTTGATAAGAATCTCACGCAGACGGCGAAG
>NZ_JAUJED010000042.1:9997-77737 GCF_030442075.1 Vibrio sp. TMPB1044
CAAATCGACGCGCAAGCACCTCTTTCTGTTTCGGGTTCAGCTCATCAAGCCAGAAAATTAACGAGTTCTTGATATCGCTATCTTGAGTTGAAACCTCAGGATCTGAATTATTGATGTCTGGAATAATATCCAACAGCGCTTTCTCACCGTCACCACCAATTGGCGTATCAACAGAGCTCACTCGTTCGTTTAGACGAAGCATCTTGCTCACATCACCAACAGGTTTATCTAGCTTAGAAGCAATTTCTTCTGCCGTTGGTTCATGGTCAAGCTTTTGTGATAGCTCTCTTGCAGTGCGTAGGTAGATGTTCAGCTCTTTCACAACATGGATTGGCAACGGATAGTGCGAGTCTGATTCATTAACGCACGTTCAATGGTTTGACGAATCCACCATGTCGCGTAAGTTGAGAAGCGGAAGCCACGCTCTGGATCAAACTTCTCTACGGCGCGAATCAAACCTAGGTTGCCTTCTTCGATTAGATCGAGAAGTGCAAGGCCACGGTTGCTATAACGACGTGAAATTTTTACCACTAAACGCAGGTTACTTTCGATCATGCGTTTACGTGCTGCTTCATCACCGCGTAGAGCTCGACGTGCGTATAGCACTTCTTCTTCTGCGGTTAGTAGTGGTGAGAAACCAATTTCGCCTAAGTAGAGTTGAGTGGCATCTAAACTTTTAGACGTAACTTCAACTTCTTCTTTTGCTTCGGTTTTCTTAGTAGCTGTTCGTTTTGCTTTTCCAAGAGCTTCCGGTTCCGTGGTTGCTTGGTCAAGATCGAACTCTTCTTTGGTTACTGCATTGCTTATACTCATAACGCCTCCCCCTGGCGAAATTAGCATGACATTACAACTTCATATGTCGCTAAATGACTATGTCACTCCATACAATACGTAATTTTTGCATATTGTATTTAAGGTAAATATCGTTTTGGATTAACAGATTTACCTTGGTAACGAATCTCAAAGTGCAGCCTAACACTGCTGGCTCCAGAGCTTCCCATTGTTGCAATCTTCTGCCCTGGTTTCACACTTTGCCCTTCAGATACTAATAGTCGGTCGTTATGCGCGTATGCACTTAAGTAATTATCATTGTGCTTCACAATCACTAGATTGCCGTAGCCTCGTAATGCATTACCCGAATAAACAACCGTTCCCCCTGCAGTAGATACTATTGGCTGACCTCGCTGTCCTGCTATGTCTATGCCTTTATTTCCTTGTTCGCCTACAGAGAAATTCTTGATTACTCTCCCTTTAGTTGGCCATAACCATTTGGATACTTTATCACTTGTTGGTTTGGTGGACGGTGTAACATTCTGTTTACCTTTAGACCCAACATACTCCTTTGATTTGGATTGTTCAACCTTCTTTGGTGGATCTTTTTTCACCACTTTGGTGGTAGTTTGAGCTGGAGCCGGTTTAGAGTTTTTGCTCTTTTGTGGTGTGGTTTTCGGTTTACTTGCCGCAGATGACGTTGTGGATGCGGCGACAGGCGCTGCAACTGCTGCTGCCGCTACCGTTGACTTACCATACGCTGGCGCATTATAGCTAGGACGCCACAACTTAAGCTTCTGCCCTGGGTGGATAGTGTAAGGAGCAGACAACTTGTTATAACCGATGAGGTCTTTAACGTCTTTATTGGTGACATAAGCAATGAAGTAAAGGGTGTCGCCTTTTTTAACTTCATAGTAACTGCCACGATAACTACCACGATCAATCGATGAGTAATTCTTGTTTAGGCTTGAAACGGGCGCAGGCGAATTCGCTGCACACCCAACAAGGGCACAGCTAAGCAGTAAAGTACTTCCTTTTAACAACTTCGAACGCATCGACTCTCTATCCACCTACACCATTAGTCTTTTATTAAGCTAGCTCACCAGGAACAAGAGGTACAAATCTCACCATCTCGATAACACTCGATAAAAACTCATCGCCGTGTCGAACGATCTTCAATAGTTGCTGTTCGTCATCACCAACTGGAATCAGTAAACGACCACCATCTTTCAGCTGTTGCAGAAGCGCTTGAGGAATCGACTCTGCAGCGGCGGTGACAATAATCGCATCAAAAGGGGCTTTTGAAGACCAACCTTGCCAACCATCACCGTGTTTAGTTGAGATATTGTAGAAATCGAGTTGCTTCAACCTACGTTTTGCATCCCATTGTAGCGACTTTATTCTTTCAACCGAATAAACATGATCAACAAGTTGAGCCAATACCGCAGTTTGGTAACCAGAACCCGTTCCGATCTCCAAGACACGGCTATCTTGTTGTAATTCAAGTAGCTCTGTCATTTTAGCAACAATGTACGGCTGTGAAATTGTCTGACCCTGACCGATAGGCAGCGCATTATTATCATAGGCTTGGTGATACATCGCCTGTGATAAAAAACTCTCTCTCGGCAGTTGGTAGATCGCATCAAGAACCTTTTGATCCTGAATACCATTTTCAATCAGAAAAGTAATTAAACGCTCAGCTTGCGGATTACTCACTTACTTCTCCCCTAACCATGTTGCCATCGCACCCAGCGACTCATGCGCCGTTAGATCAACTTGTAACGGTGTTACCGATACAAAACCATGCTCAATCGCGTAAAAATCGGTACCTTCACCGGCATCTTGCTCTTTGCCCGGAGGGCCTAGCCAATAGATATCGTAACCACGCGGGTCTTTTTGCTTGATCATATCTTCAGCGTGATGACGAGCACCTAGGCGTGTCACCTGAGTACCAGACAGTTGTTCTAAGGCTAAATCAGGAACGTTCACGTTCAACAAACGATTGGTCGGGATTGGGTTTGCTAAATGTTGTTCGACAATACGACGAGCAATCGTTGCCGCTGTCTTAAAATGTTTTTTTCCCACCAGAGAAAACGCTACCGATTGAACGCCTAGAAAGTGCCCTTCCATTGCTGCTGCTACCGTGCCTGAATAAAGCACGTCATCACCAAGGTTAGCACCGTGATTAATACCCGTTAACACCAGATCCGGCATATCATTCTTTAGCAGTTCGTTTAACGCAAAATGCACACAGTCAGTCGGTGTTCCTTGTACCGAATAGGTATTTTCAGCAATCTCTTGAACACGCAGAGGCTGTTCTAAAGTTAATGAATTTGACGCACCCGAGCGATTACGGTCAGGGGCAACAATGATAACTTCAGCAAGATCACGTAGCTCATTTGCCAGCTCATGAATACCTTGAGCGTGCACACCATCATCATTGCTGAGTAAAATCTTCATCTTGTATCCTTTCTTTTGTTCCCATGCTAAGCCAAGTCACTTAAATTCCAATATCAAGTGACCCAGCTCCAAGCAGAATCGTTATTGCTCGTAGGTTCTCTCTACGTGTACTTCTTCAACCAACTCACGAACGATAGCGGTTGCGAAACAACCTGCGTCTAGAGAGAACTTAAGAGTGACATTATCTTCGTTCACTTCCCAAGTTAGACCCGTTGGTTTTAACGATGCTTCACGACGGTCATGGCGCATGCGGTTACCGCGAATCAGCGCCATTAGGTCAGGTTCAGAATCAAGATGTTTTTGCTCTAACGCTTGAGACTCATTTGTTGTTGGTAAGGCATTATCACCAGCCAAAGCAACAGTAACCAATGCTGCGCCATTCGCGATGTCTTGGTTTACTGCTTCAATATTGTCCGCTGTTACCGCTAGTTGAGCGCCGTCTTTCATGACAATATCGCCAACCAATGCCGATGCAAACGCATCTTGCTCAATACGGTCTGACAGGATCAGGTTGTAAATCCACGAGCGAGCCGAAGAAAGGTACAAGCTACGCTTATTCTGGTTACGAGTACGAACGTTATCACGGCCCCAACGACGAGCTTCAGATAAGTTGTTACCTTCATTACCAAAACGCTGAGCACCGAAATAATTTGGCACGCCGACTTGAGCGACTTTTTCCAAACGTTTTACGACATCATCACAATCTGTTACTTCAGACAAAGTCAGCTCGAATTGGTTGCCAACTAAATCACCCGGACGTAACTTTTTGTTGTGACGTGCTGTCGCCAAGATCTCAATGCTTGGGTACTGTGCTAAAAAAGCTGAAAAGTCAGGCTCACCTTTTGGTAGGTGTACACTCAACCACTGCTCAGTAACCGCGTGACGGTCTTTTAAACCTGCCCAGCTCACGTCCTTCGACTTAACACCGCAAGCTTTAGCCAGCTCGTTTGCCACGAAGCTCGTGTTTTCACCAGTTTTACGAATACGAACCATTAGGTGCTCGCCTTCACCAGTAAACTCAAAACCCAAGTCTTCATTAACGACAAAGTGTTCGGCTTTTGCTTTTAGTTTTGCTTTCGCAGTTGGTTTACCGTTTAGATAAGCCAATGAAGATAAAATATCTGACATGCTGTTCTTTTCGTGTTGGTGCTTACGCACTTTTAGTAATTAGGACCACCGCTTCACATGCGATGCCCTCTTTGCGACCTGTAAAACCTAAACGCTCAGTGGTCGTCGCTTTTACATTCACATTGCTAATGCTGGTTTCTAAGTCTTGAGAAATAGCTTGGCACATAGAGTCTATATGAGGCGCCATCTTTGGAGCTTGCGCCATGATAGTAATATCAGCATTACCAATCACGTAACCTTGCTCTTTTACTCGACGATAAACATCTTTCAGCAGTTCACGGCTATCTGCACCTTTCCATTCGTCGTCAGTATCTGGGAAATGACGACCAATATCACCCGCAGCAATCGCACCTAATAAAGCGTCACACAACGCATGAAGGGCAACATCACCGTCTGAGTGTGCAATAAGACCTTGCTCGTAAGGGATGCTTACACCACCAATAATTACTGGGCCTTCACCACCAAACTTATGTACATCAAAGCCATGGCCAATACGAATCATCATTATTCCTTATTCTGACTTAAATAGAACTCAGCAAGCGCTAAATCTTCAGGCTGAGTAATCTTAAAATTATCTGAGCGCCCTGCCACTATAGCGGGCGATAAACCTTTCCATTCGAAGGCTGAGGCTTCATCAGTAATCGAAGCGCCTTGGTGCAACGCCTCACTTAATGCATTCCACAGAGGCTTTGCTCTGAACATTTGCGGCGTAAGAGCATGCCATAAATCGGCTCGCTCAACGGTATGCTCGATCTGCCCCTGGGAACCTCGCTTCATGGTGTCACGAACTGGAGCCGCTAAAATAGCGCCCACATCATGGCTCATCGCACCAGAAATTAGCTTGTCGATATCACTTAGCTGAACACAAGGCCTTGCCGCATCGTGAACCATTACCCAATCACCAAGTTGCTGCTCAGCGATATAGTTTAGCGCAGAGAGCACAGAGTCCGCTCGCTCGCTTCCGCCAGACACTCTGATCACTTGTGGATTCTGATTGAGTGCTAGTTCAGGGTAGTATGGGTCATCATCGCTGATCGCAACGACAATTTGAGCGACTTGTGGGTGAGACAGTAATTTCTCGAGGGTGTGCTCTAAAATCGTTTTGCCGTGAATTTTAAGATATTGCTTAGGGCGATCAGCCCTCATTCGGCTACCGACGCCTGCTGCAGGTACAACGGCAATCACGCTTTGAAGTTGAGTCGACATTAATGGGATTCCTCACCAATGATGCGATAAAACGTTTCGCCTTCTTTGACCATACCAAGCTCATGACGTGCGCGTTCTTCTATCGCGTCTAAGCCTTGGCGTAGATCGTCAATTTCAGCAAACATTTCTGCATTTCGAATATGTAGCTTTTCGTTTACTTGTTGTTGAACTTGGATTTCGTTGTTCACACCGTAGTAATCAGAGATACCATTTTTACCGAGCCACAGTGTGTGTTGTAGCCAGCCAAACACTATGAGCAGTACTAAAGCAAAAATTCGCATAACACCTTTCGCCGGTTGAAAAAGAAGGAACTAGAATAAGGCACATATATACCATAATGAGCTTATTGGTGCGAGATATGCGGTGTCAGGGAATTAAGAAGTCAGGGAATTATTGGACAGAATAGTGAGTGGTAACAATGAAGTTCCCTACTCCTTTCTTCGTTAGTCTAGGGAATGACGAACTTTCGGTATCAAAAAGATAGCTTTAGAGCCTAGAGGTTCTCACCTCACTTTTTTACAGGCAAAAAAAACGCCCTACCGAAGTAGATCGTTTTTCAAAAGCTTTAAGCTAATAATTCAAAGTGAATTATTGACCTTTAACTTCTTTAAGGCCGCTTTCATTGTAAAAAGGAGGAGTTTTAGAATCTAGGTCCTCTTTGCCTCACTTTCCTACAGACAAAAAATGCCCCGCATCAGCGAGGCATTTAAAGCTTAGGTTAATAATTCCTGTGGTTTAAAAACCAGAGAGATTATTGACCTTCAACTTCTTTAAGACCGCTTTCGTTGTAAAAAGGAGGAGCTTTAGAACCTAGAGCTTATTTCTACCATTTTTTACAAACATAAAAAAACGCCCTACCGAAGTAGAGCGTTTCAAAAGCTTTAAGTTAACAATTCGCTAGGAATTATTGACCTTTAACTTCTTTAAGACCGTTGTAAGGAGCTTTAGAACCTAGAGCTTCTTCGATACGGATAAGTTGGTTGTACTTAGCAACACGGTCAGAACGGCTCATAGAACCAGTTTTGATTTGACCTGCAGCTGTACCTACCGCTAGATCAGCGATAGTTGCATCTTCAGTTTCGCCAGAACGGTGAGAGATTACTGCAGTGTAGCCAGCGTCTTTAGCCATCTTGATAGCAGCTAGAGTCTCTGTTAGAGAACCGATTTGGTTGAACTTGATAAGGATAGAGTTAGCTACGCCTTTCTCGATACCTTCAGCAAGAATCTTAGTGTTTGTAACGAACAGATCGTCACCAACGATTTGAAGCTTGTCGCCTAGAAGTTCAGTTTGGTGCTTGAAACCATCCCAATCTGACTCGTCAAGACCGTCTTCGATAGAAACGATTGGGAAGTTGTTCGCTAGCTCAGCTAGGTAGTGGTTGAACTCTTCAGAAGTGAAAGTTTTACCTTCGCCCTTCATGTTGTAGATGCCAGCTTCTTTGTCGAAGAACTCAGATGCTGCACAGTCCATAGCAAGAGTAACGTCTTTACCTAGTTCGTAACCAGCAGCAGCAACAGCTTCTGCGATAACTTCTAGAGCTTCAGCGTTAGACTTAAGGTTAGGAGCGAAACCACCTTCATCACCAACTGCAGTGCTGTAGCCTTTAGACTTAAGAACTTTAGCTAGGTTGTGGAATACTTCAGCGCCGATACGTAGACCTTCTTTAAGAGTCTTAGCGCCAACTGGTTGGATCATGAACTCTTGGATGTCAACGTTGTTATCTGCGTGCTCACCACCGTTGATGATGTTCATCATTGGTAGAGGCATAGAGAACTGACCAGCAGTACCGTTTAGCTCAGCGATGTGCTCGTATAGAGGCATGCCTTTCGCAGCAGCAGCAGCTTTTGCGTTAGCTAGAGATACAGCTAGGATAGCGTTCGCGCCGAACTTAGACTTGTTATCAGTACCATCTAGGTCAAGCATGATTTGGTCAACGTCAGCTTGTGCTTTAGCGTCAGTACCAACTAGAGCTTCAGCGATTGGGCCGTTTACAGCTTCAATAGCTTTAAGAACACCTTTACCTAGGAAACGTGATTTGTCGCCGTCACGTAGCTCAAGAGCTTCGCGAGAACCAGTAGATGCGCCAGATGGAGCAGCAGCCATACCTACGAAACCGCCTTCTAGGTGTACTTCAGCTTCTACAGTTGGGTTACCACGTGAATCGATGATTTCACGACCTAGAACTTTAACGATCTTAGACATTGAATGTTTCCTTCTCGTTGAATATATAAATGTCAAATTTAAAGGTAGCAGCACAACTTACGCAGCTACCTGTATTCCTTTTACTTCTCTAACTCGCCGCGCTGGAACTCGCCAGCCGCTTTAACGAAACCTGCAAACAATGGGTGACCATCGCGAGGTGTTGAAGTGAACTCTGGGTGGAATTGAGCAGCAACGAACCATGGGTGGTTCGGGTTCTCAATAACTTCAACCAGTTTCTTGTCCGCAGATAGACCCGATACTTTTAGGCCCGCTTTTTCGATTTGTGGACGAAGATTGTTGTTCACTTCGTAACGGTGACGGTGACGTTCATGGATCGTCGCGCTACCGTATAATTCGTAAGCTTTCGTCCCTTTCGCTAGGTGACAAAGCTGTGAACCAAGACGCATTGTGCCGCCAAGGTCAGATGTTTCTGTACGCTCTTCAACTTTACCTTCGCCATCAGTCCACTCAGTGATAAGACCAACAACTGGGTACTTAGTTTCAGTACAGAATTCAGAAGAGTGTGCCCCTTCCATTTTCGCAACGTTACGAGCGTACTCGATAAGTGCTACTTGCATACCTAGACAGATACCTAAGTACGGTACTTTGTTTTCACGAGCGTATTGAGCAGCAAGAATCTTACCTTCAACACCACGGTCACCAAAGCCACCGGGAACTAGGATTGCATCTAGGCCTTCTAAAACTTCTACGCCACGAGACTCAACGTCTTGTGAATCTACGTATTTAATATTAACGCTTAGGCGGTTTTTCAAGCCTGCGTGTTTTAGTGCTTCATTTACTGATTTGTATGCATCTGGTAGTTCAATGTACTTACCAACCATACCAATCGTCACTTCACCCGTTGGGTTAGCTTCTTCGTAAATTACTTGTTCCCATTCAGACAGGTCTGCTTCTGGAGCTGTGATGCCGAAACGCTTACATACAAGTTCATCAGTGCCTTGAGCTTTAATAAGCTGAGGGATCTTGTAGATAGAGTCAACATCGCGCATAGAAATAACTGCATTTTCTTGCACATTACAGAACAGAGCAATTTTCTTACGCTCGTTCGAAGGAATGTTGCGGTCTGAACGACAAACTAGGATGTCTGGCTGAATACCAATAGACAGCAACTCTTTTACAGAGTGTTGCGTTGGCTTAGTTTTAACTTCGCCCGCAGCTGCTAGGTATGGCACTAGAGTAAGGTGCATGAACATTGCGCGTTCACGGCCTAGTTCTACTGCTAGCTGACGAATCGCTTCCATGAATGGTAGAGATTCGATATCACCAACCGTACCACCAACTTCAACGATCGCGATATCGTGGCCAGCTGCGCCAGAAATTACACGCTCTTTGATAGAGTTAGTGATGTGTGGGATAACCTGAATAGTTGCACCTAGGTAATCACCGCGACGCTCTTTCGCGAGTACGTCTGAGTAAACACGACCTGCAGTGAAGTTGTTACGCTTAGTCATCTTGGTGCGAATGAATCGCTCATAGTGACCAAGGTCAAGGTCAGTTTCAGCGCCATCTTCCGTAACGAACACTTCACCGTGCTGAGTCGGGCTCATAGTGCCTGGATCAACGTTGATGTAAGGGTCAAGCTTCATCATAGTCACTTTAAGACCACGAGCTTCTAAAATAGCCGCAAGAGATGCTGCAGCAATACCTTTACCTAGAGAGGATACAACCCCGCCAGTAACAAAAATGTAATTTGTCGTCATGTTTAACCTGAAATTGGTTGAATGAGGGAAATGGACTACTTCTGGACGGGATGAAAATATACCAGAAGCCCCTTATCGCCACAACGTGAAATCTATCACACTGCTATTTTTTATTTTTTGCTTCAAATCAATTCATGATAAAAGCTTTGGTTATCTTTTCTCCGCCACTTTGACTTCATCCCACATGGAATCAAGCTGTTGTAGTGAAAAGTCGTTCAAAATTTTATCCTGCTGACGAACTTTTTGTTCCACCCCTTTAAAACGACGTGAGAACTTCAAATTGGCTTTATTGAGCGCCGACTCTGGATTTTTACCTAAATGTCGCACCAAATTGACCGTCGCAAACAGCAAGTCACCTAACTCTTCTTCAACCAAATCTTCATTAGGCGTCACTTGAAGAGCTTCCTCTAGCACCTCATCGACTTCCTCTAAAACCTTATTAGCCACTGGGCCAATAGAGTCCCAATCGAAGCCATACTTCGCTACCTGTTTTTGAATCTTTGTAGCACGTGAAAGCGCGGGTAGAGAGTTTGGTATTGAGTCTAGAATACTTTCTGGAGTTTTGCCTGCTTGCGCTTTTTCTTTGGCTTTTTCGGCTTCCCAATTGGCATTAATCTCTTCATCGCTCGCAAACTCGGTATCAGAGAACACATGTGGATGGCGGCGCGTTAGCTTCTCATTGATGCCATCAACCACATCAGAAAACTCAAATAGCCCCTGCTCTTTCGCTAGCTGGCTGTAGAAAATCACCTGAAACAACAGATCACCTAACTCTTCTTGTAGGTTTGGCCAATCTTTATTATGAATCGCATCCACCACCTCGTAGGTTTCTTCGATAGTATGCGGAACAATGGTTTCAAAATTTTGTTTCAAATCCCAAGGACAGCCACCTTCTGGATCGCGCAGCTTAGTCATAATCTGTTCAAGTTGTTCAATCGGGTGATTCATCTTTTCTTCCTATTCACTGTCTTTGATTTTTAAATTTAAAACTTCTGTTAAAACTAAAAAAGGTGAGCAGCTAAAACCACTCACCTTTCTATTTTTCTTGTTAAACCAACGCGTCATTCAATGCATTGTTCGGTTTTTACTAAGTAATTGGTTCTTCTAACAAGGCAACAAACTTACGAGACTTCTGAGCATAGCTTGCCTATGTGATGAAGCGAGTATAGTGCAGTTAACACGGTTAGAAAGCCAAGTACGACGTAAAAGCTAGCCTAGTCTTTTGACGCTCATTACATCTTTGATCTGCTCGACACGACTTGTCACTCGACTCAGAATCTCAATATTGGTCACTTCCAAATCGAAATCCATTACCGATAGCTGACGCTTGTAATCGATGCGGCTCTTCATTGTTGTCACGCTGATCTTCTCGTTCGAGAACAGTGAGGTGATGTCTTTCAACAAGCCATTACGCTCTAGCGCTTCAACGCGCAGAGTTAGGATGTAAGAACCGACGAAGCCATTGCCCCAGACAGTATCAATAATACGTTCTGCCGCATGCAGGCTTAGCTCACTCAACTGCTCACAGTCAGCACGGTGCACTGAGATACCACGACCTTGCGTAATGTAACCTTTAATAACATCGCCTGGGATTGGCTGACAGCAACGCGCTAGGTGCGTCATTAAGTTATCAACGCCCTCAACCACTACCGCGTCTTTCTTAGGACGACTCTGCTGTGCTGGCTTGTTTTCCGACTCAAGCAGTTTCTCTAGCGCTTTCTTATCTTCTTCTTCCGCCGTCGGCTTATTCACCAACGCATTGATGTGATTAACCACTTGGTTAATGCGCAAGTCGCCACTGCCGATACCAGCATAGAGTTCATCTGGCGTGTTGACGTTAAAGCGTCTTAGCGCGTATTGGTCTGCATCTTTTAGGGTTGCACCGACTTTCGCTAGTTCAACCTCAAGGATGTCTCGACCCGCTTCGAGGTTCTTCTCTCGGCTTTGCGCACGGAACCAAGCATTGATCTTCGCACGAGCCCGGCTTGAATGAACGAACCCTGTAGTTGGATTTAACCAGTCACGTGATGGGTTCGGTTCTTTTTGAGTGATGATTTCAACCTGATCACCCATCGATAATTTATGGGTAAACGGTACGATACGTCCCGCTACTTTTGCACCGATACAGCGGTGTCCAACCATCGAGTGGATGTGGTAAGCGAAGTCCAACGGAGTGGCACCCATAGGTAAATCGACGACATCACCGCGCGGTGTAAATGCGTATACGCGGTCATCGAATACTTGGCTACGCACTTCATCCAGCATCTCGCCAGAGTCCGACATCTCTTCTTGCCAATCGATAAGTTTACGCAACCAAGTGATTTTCTCATCGTAACCACTGCGCCCGCTTGAAGCACCTTCTTTGTACTTCCAGTGCGCAGCGACACCCAACTCAGAGTCTTCGTGCATTTGCTTGGTACGGATCTGAATCTCAATGGTCTTGCCTTCAGGGCCCAGAACCACGGTGTGAATCGATTGGTAACCATTTGGCTTAGGGTTCGCCACGTAGTCATCAAATTCACTTGGTAGATGTTTGTATTTGGTATGAACCACACCTAGGCCGGCATAGCAGTCTTGAAGCTGGTCGGCGATGATACGCACAGCACGCACGTCAAAAAGCTCATCGAAGTCCAAGCCTTTCTTCTGCATTTTACGCCAGATACTGTAGATGTGTTTTGGTCGACCGCTGACTTCAGCATTGATGTTTGAACGCTGCATTTCTGCTGTTAAATCATCAACGAAATCTGTGATGTATTGTTCACGAACGATACGACGCTCAGACAGCTGTTTCGCAATCTGCTTGTAGGTGTCTGGCTGCTGATAGCGGAATGCGTAATCTTCGATTTCCCACTTAAGTTGACCGATACCTAAACGGTTCGCCAGTGGAGCATAGATGTTAGAACACTCTTTTGCTGCCGCGCGACGTACAGCATCTGGCGCTTTTTTTACTTCAATAAGGTTACAGATTCGCTCAGCTAGCTTGATAACTACGCAGCGGAAATCATCCACCATCGCCAGTAGCATACGACGAACGTTATCAACTTGACCCGAGGCAGCGCTGCCTTCAAGAGTCACGTTTAACTGGCCTAAAGCCGCCATTTCTTCAACGCCATCAATCAACTTTACGGTTTCTTTACCGTAGCTTTCTTCAAACGCTTCGCGCTCAAAAACGCCGCTTGAGACGACGGGAAAAAGTTGTGCTGCAATTAAAGTGGCACGGTCCATGGACAGCGTAACCAAGATTTCGATCATCTCACGGCCACGCCAAAGCAACAGCGATGCTTGCTCGTGATCTTTTAATAGCTCTTCACAGTGACGATAAACTTTGATCAGTTTATTCGAGGTCTTTACGTCTTGATTCAGTGACGCAATCCAACTTTCTAGCTCAAACTGTTCGCTTGGGTTTAAATGTGCGCTTCGTACCGCAACCATCATGCCTTCCTAGTTATTATGTTTTATACCCAACTCAATATGACTAACTGGTTCCAAGTTAGTTCGACCATATTGATATCAGCGCAAGTTTCCCTGCGCCTTTGTGATTCATTTTTAAGCCTTGATAAAGAGAGCCATCGATTCTAGATGACTGGTGTGCGGGAACATGTCCAACATACCCAATTTGGCTAACTGATAACCTTGTTTTTCTAAGCTCTCAGAATCTCTAGCTAGAGTAGCAGGATTACACGAAACATAAACCACACGCTTCGCTCCTAACGCTGAAATTTGATCAACGATCCCACTCGCTCCCGCACGTGCCGGGTCAAGCAATACTTTATCGAATTTCTCTTTTGCCCAAGGCTGTGAAGATAAGTCTTCTTCAAGGTTAGTTTGGTAAAATTCCGTATTGCTTAACTGGTTTAACGCTGCGTTAGATGTGGCTTGCTGAACCATTTCATCAACGCCTTCCACACCAACCACAAACGCCGATTGTTGTGCTATAGGCAAACTGAAGTTACCTAGACCACAAAACAGGTCTAGCACTCGCTCATCCGCTTGAGGTTCTAGCCACTCAATCGCTTGAGCCACCATCTGCTGGTTGACCTTCTGGTTCACCTGAATGAAATGGTTTGGCTCGAAAGGTAAGGTAACACCCGTTTCACTATAGGTTGGCGCTTCACCAACCAAACGAACCAACTTATCGGTTTCAGGCATCGAATACAACGTCGCGCCTTCTTCTTTCGCTAACGCTATCAGCGCTTGTTCATCTTTTTCAACCAAAGGTTTGAGGTGGCGTAGCACCATAACAGGGCCAGTATCGCCCAACACCAATTCAACGTGTCCTAAAGACGTAAGGTTGTTGAAAGTGTTTAGTAAATTTTTCAGTTTTGGCAGCAATACATTGAGGCGAGGATCAAGCACGGCACAATCTGTGATGTTTTCAATCTGCTTACTCTGCTTCTTACGGAAACCGAACTGAAGCTGCTGTGTCTTCTTATCAACAAATAGGCTGATACGTGCGCGACGTCGATAACCGGTTTCATCACCTATAATAGGCTGTGCAACTTCAGTATTTGCCGTTTGGTATTGGCTCATCAGGTGCGTCAGAGATTGCGATTTATGCTCAACCTGAGAAGAATAACCGAGGTGCTGAAGGTGACAGCCACCACACTGATTAAAGTGCTTACAAAACGGCTTTAAACGCTGCCCGCTCGGCTTCAATAACTTGATAAGCTTAGCTCGCGAAAACTTACTTTTGCTCTCAGTAAGTTGAATAACCACCTGCTCACCGGGCAATGCGCCATCAATGAAAACTGGTTTATTCTTCTGATAAGCGATACCAGCGCCATTGTGATCCATTCGTTCAACCAAAACCGATTGATGCTTGGTCTCGAGTTGAGTTTTCTTTTTTGGTTGGAAAAAACGTGCCATTGCTTGTGCCTAATGTATCTTTTAATAAGTAATTGGTATCCAGGACTCACTATTATGTCTTGGAATCATTGTCGAACGTCACGGCTTTGATTAAGCTTACCGTTCACTTAACCGCCATTGTGTGCGTTATTTTCCCATATCCAGACCTCGATGTAATTAAAGAACATGACCAGATATGGCTTAAGAGCCCGTGTAATTACCTTAACTCTAGCTCCAACCCTGATTATTGGGTTGCTATTGAGTGCATTTTTCTCATTTAACCGCTATCAAGACCTTGAGGGGCAAGTGGTTAACACTGGTACTAGCATCATTGAACCACTTGCGATTGCGAGTGAATCAGGCATGAAGCTCGAAAGTCGAGAGTCTGTTCGTCAGCTTATTAGCTATGCACATAGGAAGAATTCTAAGTTAGTGCGCAGCATCGCGGTGTTTGATGAACGTCATGAGTTGTTTGTAACCTCAAACTTTCATCCTGACTTTGAAAGCCTGACTTATCCGAAAGATAAACCGATCCCGCATTTGAGCTCATCGAACCTGCTCGATAACACGCTGATTCTGCGAACGCCGATCATAGCCGAAGGCCAATACATCAATTCAGCCAACGGTCAGTCTCAAGCCAACCAAGCGATCGGTTATATTGCGATTGAATTAGACTTATCTTCTCTTCGATTGCAGCAATATCAAGAAGTGTTCTCTGCGTTCTTGGTGTTGATTCTGGGTCTTGGACTTTCTGGGGTATTTGCCTTCCGTTTGATGCACGACGTAACCCAACCGATCACACACATGAAAAACATGGTCGACCGAATTCGTCGTGGTCACCTAGATGTGCGTATCGAAGGAAAAATGCATGGCGAGCTAGACTCACTGAAAAACGGTATCAACGCGATGGCGGTATCGCTGTCAGAGTATCACGTCGAGATGCAGCACAGTATCGACCAAGCAACATCCGATCTACGTGAAACCCTTGAGCAGCTAGAGATTCAAAACGTTGAGTTAGACATTGCAAAGAAACGCGCTCAAGAAGCAGCTCGTGTTAAATCTGAATTCTTGGCTAATATGTCTCACGAACTGAGAACGCCGCTGAATGGGGTGATTGGCTTTACTCGTCAGATGCTCAAGACTCACCTATCGAACAGTCAAACCGATTACCTGCAAACCATTGAACGCTCGGCAAACAACCTGCTCAGCATCATCAACGATATCTTAGACTTCTCGAAACTTGAAGCCGGTAAACTGGCTCTAGAAAACATCCCATTTGAATTCCAAGCTAGCCTTGAAGAGGTAGTAAACCTTCAAGCAACCAACGCTCATGAGAAAGGCCTAGAGCTGACACTTAAGATCGACCCTAAAGTACCACCGGGCGTCGTAGGCGATCCACTGCGTATTCAACAGATCCTGACCAACCTAGTTGGCAACTCAATCAAATTTACCGAACGCGGCAACATTGATATCAGCGTTGAGCTTCGTTCACAAAGCGAAGACAGTATCGAGCTGCAATTCATGGTTCGTGATACCGGCATTGGTATCTCTGAGCGTCAACAAGCTCAGCTGTTCCAAGCCTTTAGCCAAGCCGATGCAAGTATCTCTCGTCGCTATGGTGGTACAGGCTTAGGTCTGGTTATCACCCAAAAACTGGTCAGCCAAATGGGCGGAGAGATCAGCCTAACCAGTCGTCTGCACCAAGGTTCAACCTTCTGGTTCACCTTAAGACTATCAACGACTGATATGCCAATGACTGAGTTAATAGAGACTCAGTGTCTACAAGACAAACAACTGCTGCTTATAGAACCAAATATGCAAGCGGCCTCAATTACTCAGCAAATCCTAACCCAAGAGGGCTTAGTGGTCACGTATCGTTCGGTTATGCCAGACGAGAGCACCTCGTATGACTACGTACTACTGAACCTAGCCGCGAACCAAGAATATCAATTTGATACTGTGAGTGGTTGGGCGATAGGCGCGAAGAAGATTGCTCAAAACGTGATAATTGGTACACCAAGTACCGAGCTAGCGCTGGGTGAGCAGCTAATGAAAGAGGTCGATGTTCAGTGCATCACTAAGCCTCTTTCTCGTAAGAAGTTGCTGCAAACTCTGGTATCGAATCAAGCACCGACCTTGATTGCACCGGCTATTGAAACACATTCAGAAGAGAAGCTTCCGCTTACGGTATTGGCGGTCGACGACAACCCTGCCAACCTTAAGCTGATCACTGCGCTGCTAAAAGAACGCGTAGAAACCGTCATCAGTTGTACCAGTGGTCAGCAGGCGATAGACAAAGCGACAGAAACTCAATTTGATATCATCTTCATGGATATTCAAATGCCACAGATGGACGGTGTGACCGCTTGTCAGAACATCAAAAAGCTGGCGAACAATGCAAACACGCCTGTAATTGCCGTTACTGCTCACGCCATGATGGGGGAGCGTGACCGACTACTTGACGCAGGTATGGATGACTACCTAACCAAGCCTATTGAAGAACATGTGTTACAACAGGTTCTGATTCATTGGAGCCCAACCTCTGAGGTTGAGCACATCGAAAAAATAGATCCAGACCATCCCGCAGTCTCTGCTGAGATCGATAACGGCTCAGTGTCAGAAACTGAAGCCAGCGTGCACAAAAATATCATCATTGATTGGCAAGCGGCGATGAAACAGGCCGCCAATAAAGAAGACCTCGCACGCGATATGCTGCAAATGCTGGTCGACTTTATCCCAGAGGTTTACGAAACAGCAGACAAAGCGATAGAAGACAGTGACTACCCAGTTGAAGAGCTGATACACATCATCCACAAGATGCATGGCAGCAGCTCGTACAGCGGCGTACCAAGGCTAAAATCGGTGTGTGCGACGATAGAGAAAGAACTGCGTTCAGGTACTTCTGTTGAAGACATTGAACCGGAACTTTTCGAACTTCAGGATGAGTTAGATAAGGTTCAAGCGACGGCTATTCACTACTTGAAACCAGCCCGTGATTAGATTGATTTAGCCTCAAACTCAAAGCAATAAAAAAGCAGAGCATATAAGCTCTGCTTTTTTGTTTAGCAGCGAATCGAACGCTAGGTTTCGATTAACCTTAATAGGTAGTTATCGGTAAGCAATTATGATTCGAGCAACACCGTTGCCACAGCGTAGTGACGCTCATCCGAGATAGTCAGATGAATCGATGTTGTACCATTCGCCTCTGCGATTTCACGTGCTTTTTTATGCAGCCTCAGAACTGGCTTGCCATGCTCATCGTTTGAAATCTCAAAGTCGTGGAAGGTCACACCAAGCGCGATGCCCGTGCCTAACGCCTTAGATGCCGCTTCTTTTGCAGCAAAACGTTTTGCAAGGTAACGCCCTTTTTGCTTAAGTTGCTGGAATACTTCAAATTCAGAATCGGTCAAAATACGTTGAGCAAAAGCGTCACCACTTCGTGACAATGCCTTTTCAACACGTTCAATTTCTGCGATATCTGTACCTAATCCAACAACAGCCATGTTTACCCTACTACCAAATTCTATCTATTAATTCTACTAATTAGTCGCTTACGACTTAACGCTTACTGTTTAGAAAACTAAGCGTTGTTACGTGCTGTTTCCATCACGGCTTTCATGTCTGCAACGGCTTTGTTCAAACCATCAAACACTGCACGTCCCATGATTGAGTGACCGATGTTCAACTCGTAGATCTCTGGAAGAGCCGCAATCGGTGCTACGTTGTGGTAAGTCAGACCATGACCAGCATTGACTGTGATACCAAGATCGTCCGCGTAGCTTGCGCCTGCAGCAATCTTTTTCAGCTCGTCTTGTTGGTCTTCTTCTGTTTTAGCATCGGCATAATGGCCAGTGTGCAGTTCAATGAACGGTGCGCCACACGCTTTTGCTGCGTCGATTTGCTCACGGTCAGCATCGATAAACAGAGATACTTTAATGCCAGCAGCAGACAGTTTTTCCGTCGCCGCTTTGATCTTTTCAAGTTGACCAACCACGTCCAAGCCACCTTCAGTGGTCAGTTCTTCACGCTTCTCTGGAACCAGACAAACAAACTCAGGATTAGTATCGAGGGCAATTTGAACCATCTCGTCCGTTACTGCCATCTCCAAGTTCATACGAGTTTGAAGAGTTTCAGCCAGAATACGTACATCGCGGTCAACGATATGACGACGGTCTTCACGCAGGTGAATAGTAATACCGTCAGCACCCGCACGTTCAGCAATTTCAGCTGCGTGTACTGGATCTGGGTATTTAGTACCACGTGCATTACGTAGTGTTGCAATATGGTCGATATTAACGCCTAAAAGGATTGAGCTCATTTTCCAATACTCCGTGCTCTAGAGAGGGCTATTGTTGGCATAAATAGCTCTCTACTTTTTAATGGTTTGCCGCCAAGATACGGCTTTAAGGCTATGCGTGTAAAGCGTTTTGCCGCTTTTAACTGCTCTTTAGTGATAAACCTACGTTCACTGATTGCGATTAGTTCATCGCCCATAAAAGTCAGGTTGTCTCGACGCACCGAAGCGATGAAACCTTTCTGCTCTCGATAGCGATAAGTCATGCTCGGATCAATCGCTTCACCAGTGCCCGCGCAGTGTAAAAAGTCGACGCCATAACCCATAGCGGATAATAGAGCCAACTCAAAACGACGCAGCGCTGGCTCAGGATTTTCATTATGCGCCAGCTCTGTTAAAGCATGAAGATAGTCGTGAAAAAGTGCTGGCATCGCCACTTCCGCCATCAATACACGACCGATTAGCTCGTTCACATACATGGCTGAATACAGATTGATACCGGCGAGAGGGAGCCCCAAGCTAATCGGCTCAGCTTGGCGTAAGGTTTTCATCGAACCATTACCAGACCACTTAAGCAGTAGCGGTGTAAAAGGTTGTAATGCACCTTTCAAATTGGAACGCTTGCTGCGAGCGCCTTTAGACATCAACGTCACCCGACCGAACTCTTCGCTGAAGACGTCCAAGATCAGGCTCGACTCACTGTATGGTCGACGGTGCAACACAAAGCATCGCTGTAACCCTTCGCTCAATCACTCACCCTTATTACAGATACAAAAAGAGAGAGTTCGCACTCTCTCTTGGATTTATCTTCAGTTCAACTTTCTTAATCTCAGAAAGTGACGTTCAATATATTATAGATCGTCGATGTAGCCTAACGAGCGAAGTGCACGCTCATCATCAGCCCAGCCAGATTTAACCTTGACCCAAGTCTCTAGGTAAACTTTACGGCCGAATAGCTCTTCCATATCGATACGCGCTTCACGACCAATCGTTTTGATCTTCTCGCCCGCTTTACCAATCACCATTTTCTTCTGACCTGTACGCTCAACAAGAATCAGTGCATTAATGTGGAAGCCATCGTTATCTGGGTTGTAATCGAAACGTTCGATTTCAACCGTTACTGAGTATGGTAGCTCGTCACCCGTAAAGCGCATCAGCTTTTCACGGATAATTTCAGAGGCCATAAAACGTTGCGAGCGATCAGTCACGTATTCTTCAGGAAAGTGGTGTGTAGCTTTAGGTAAATGTTCACGTACGTGCTTACGCAGTACATCAATGTTTTTACCTTGCTTCGCTGAGATTGGCACAACGTCAATGAAGTCCATCTTCTTAGAGACTTCCATCATATGTTGCATCACGTTAGTACGGTCTTGAACGTTATCTACTTTGTTGATGCAAAGTACAACTGGGAAGTCAGTCTTCTTCAGTTTGTTCAAAACCATCTCATCGTCGTCAGTCCAGTGAGTACCATCGACAAGGAAAAATACTAGGTTCACATCACTCAGTGAGCTGTTCGCCGCACGGTTCATCAGACGGTTAATTGCACGCTTTTCTTCAATATGAAGTCCAGGAGTATCAACAAAGATCGCTTGGTAATCACCCTCAGTTTCAACGCCCATAATACGGTGACGTGTCGTCTGTGGTTTACGTGATGTAATAGAAATCTTCTGTCCCAGAATATGGTTCAGAAGCGTCGACTTACCTACGTTTGGGCGACCGACAATAGCGATGAAGCCACAATGTTGGTTTTCCGGTAGGCCTGTTTTTTTGCTATCAGATGAAAAGAATGCATCGATATCGAAATCTTGGTTGTTATCAGACATTGCTTAGTTGCTCTAATGCTGTTTCAGCAGCCGCTTGTTCTGCCTTGCGGCGGCTAGTGCCTTTACCGATAACAGGTTTATCCACACCTGCCACTTCACACTCAACCGTAAACTCTTGGTTGTGTGCTTCACCTTTAATATTAGTCACTGTGTAGACAGGTAGAGGATTTCTTCGACCTTGTAAAAACTCTTGTAGGCGAGTTTTCGGATCTTTTTGAGATACTCCAGGCTGAATAGCATCTAGGCGAGATTGGTACCAGCTTAAAATAATGCCGCGAACCGTCTCGGTATCACTATCTAAATAGACAGCGCCGATGATCGCTTCAACCGCATCCGCTAGAATAGAATCACGACGGAAACCGCCACTCTTCAACTCACCTGGACCTAATTTTAAGTAATCTCCTAGTTCGAATTCACGACCTAGTTCTGCCAATGTATGACCACGTACTAATGTTGCGCGCATGCGGCTCATATCACCTTCGTTTACCTTAGGGAAACGGTGGTAAAGATCATCAGCGATAACAAAACTTAAAATTGAATCGCCCAGAAACTCAAGACGTTCGTTATGTTTACCTGCGGCGCTGCGGTGAGTCAGCGCCAAGTGGATAAGATCGGCATCATTAAACTGATAGCCAATCTTTCTCTCTAGTTTATCAATTGGAGAATTCATGCTCTCTCGATGTGTTATGTGATCGATTAATGAATCCCACCGATGCGATTAAAACGCACACCAGTAGGAATCCATGTTGGAAGTACACTGTCTGAACCGCGTTCGAACTCGAAGCTGATCCAAATAGCAACAGCCTTACCAACAAGGTTTGCTTCAGGGACAAAGCCCCAGTAACGGCTATCGGCACTGTTGTCACGGTTATCACCCATCACAAAGTACTGGCCTTCTGGAACGACCCATTCGTTGACACCATTGCGAGGCTGATATGCTTGCACACGATCACGGCGTAATGGGTTAACTAAAATCTGGTGCTCTACGTCTCCAAGCTGTTCGTTCAGCTGAATCAGAGGCACACCATCTTGAATAAATTGGCTCTCTTCAACATTACTTAGTTTCACTGGTTCACAGCTACTTGTACCCTTCGCCTGAATACAGATCTCTTTACGACTGCTGTAGCGAATCGTGTCACCAGGCATACCAACAACACGCTTAATGTAGTCGATGTTTGGCTGAGGTGGGTACTTAAATACGATTGAATCGCCGCGTTCTGGCTTGCCTGTTTCTACCAATTGAGTGCGCCATACTGGGTCTTTTAGACCGTACGCGTACTTCTCTACCAAGATGAAATCACCAACCAAAAGGGTTGGCATCATCGAGCCAGAAGGGATTTGAAACGGTTCATAGATGAATGAACGCAAGATCAAAACAAATGCAATTACCGGGAAAATGGACACACTGTTCTCAACCCACCAAGGCTGAGCCGTAACTTTTGCGCTAGTTTCAGCGTCTAGGCCATTCGATTGTGCTTCAACGTCAGCAAGTTTTTGCTGGCGCTTCTTCGCCCACACAAACTTTTCCAACGCCCATACAATGCCGGTCACTAGAGTTACGATCACTAAGATAAGCGAAAATGTATTAGCCATTGATATCCCTTAAATTTCATTTCTTTAAAAATAACGAAAGTGAAAGAATAGCGAGCTACTCTTCCACTTTCAATTATTCGTTTACCGCTGGATAAAGTTAATCTTTTCCAACGTGAAGGATTGCAAGGAAAGCTTCTTGAGGCAGTTCAACGTTACCGATCTGCTTCATACGCTTCTTACCTTCTTTTTGTTTCTTAAGAAGTTTCTTCTTACGGCTGATATCACCACCGTAACATTTTGCGATTACGTTCTTACGCAGTTGTTTCACTGTAGAACGAGCAATGATGTGGTTACCAATCGCTGCTTGAATCGCGATATCGAACATCTGACGAGGGATGAACTCTTTCATCTTCTCTACCAGTAGACGGCCACGAGACTGAGCAATATCTTTGTGCGTAATGATCGCTAGTGCATCAACTGTTTCGCCATTCAGCAATACGTCTACACGTACCATGTTTGATGGCTCGTAGCGTTGGAAGTTGTAATCCAATGATGCGTAACCGCGAGACGTTGACTTCAGACGGTCGAAGAAGTCGAGAACTACTTCTGCCATAGGAAGATCGTACGTCACAGCAACTTGGTTACCGTGGTAAACCATGTCTACTTGTACGCCACGCTTCTCAACACACAGTGTGATTACGTTACCTAGGTAATCCGAAGGTACCAGGATATTACAGCGTGCAATTGGTTCACGAATTTCTTCTAGGTCATTAACCGCTGGCAGTTTAGCCGGGCTATCAACGTAAAGAACCGTTTTATCTGTTTTTACAACTTCATACACAACTGTTGGTGCAGTCGTGATTAGATCTAGGTCGTATTCACGCTCGAGACGCTCTTGGATGATCTCCATGTGAAGCATTCCTAAGAAGCCACAACGGAAACCAAAACCAAGTGCTGCTGAACTTTCTGGTTCAAAGAACAGTGACGCATCGTTCAGGCTTAGCTTGCCTAACGCGTCACGGAAGTTTTCGTAGTCATCAGATGATACAGGGAATAGACCTGCGTATACCTGAGGCTTCACTTTTTGGAAGCCAGGTAGACGTTCAGTGCTGCCGCCCTTTGCAAGCGTCAACGTATCACCAACTGGTGCACCTAGGATGTCTTTAATACCACAAACAACCCAACCTACTTCGCCAGTATTTAGCTCTGTAGTATCGATTTGCTTAGGCGTGAAGATACCTAGACGGTCAACACCCCATACTTGGTCTGTCGACATTACTTTGATCTTATCGTTCTTCTTCAGCTTACCGTTTTTAATACGAACCAAAGAAACTACGCCAAGGTAGTTATCGAACCAAGAGTCAATGATCAACGCTTGTAGAGGCGCTTCAGGATCACCTTCCGGTGGCGGGATGGCCGTTACGATGTTTTCTAGAACATCATCAACACCCAAGCCGGTTTTCGCAGAACAGCGAGTCGCTTCCATCGCATCGATGCCAACGATCTCTTCGATTTCTTCAGCAACACGTTCTGGTTCAGCTGCAGGTAAGTCAATCTTGTTCAAGATTGGCACTACTTCCAGTTCCATTTCAATTGCTGTGTAACAGTTTGCTAGAGTTTGTGCTTCAACACCTTGGCCAGCATCCACTACAAGTAGTGCGCCTTCACAAGCAGCTAGAGAACGAGATACTTCGTAAGAGAAGTCTACGTGTCCAGGAGTGTCGATAAAGTTAAGTTGGTAAGTTTCACCATCTTTAGCTTTGTAATCTAAAGTCACACTCTGCGCTTTAATTGTAATACCACGCTCGCGTTCTATATCCATAGAATCGAGGACTTGAGCTGCCATCTCACGTTCACTTAATCCTCCACAAACTTGGATTAAGCGGTCAGAAAGGGTCGACTTACCGTGGTCGATGTGGGCGATAATCGAAAAATTACGAATGTGCTTCATAGGCTTGGTGTGACTAAACTCTTTGAATAGGGATAATAAGAAAGCCGCGACGCGTCCAATCTACACTCAGCATTGGTGGCGGCATTTCAATCAAGTTGGCAGATTCTACCCAATTTAAGGGCAAGAAGCATCATAAATTAGACGAGAGACTCACCTAGGATTCGAATCAAGACGACTTCTTGCTTGGATTTGTCTTCCATGGGTTTGGCTAACCGCTTCGCTAAGGCAATCCCACCAGCGGTAAACAGTGCTGCACTTAAGATAACAATACCCTCGCCCCCTTGAAGTAAGGGTTGCAACAAGAGTTGTCCAAAACCAGCACCAATCATCAGCATGAAAAGTGGGATTAGATAAACGATGGCTGCCGACTGAAGTAGGCTTTTTTCAGGAAAGCCAATTTCTACGATTTGCCCAGCTTTGACTAAGCTTTTAGTTTTAAGCTGCCAAAACAAAGATTTATTGCCAACTGCCTTGGTCACAATACCCGTGCCGCAACTTTTTTGAGAAGAGCAGCTGCTACAACTGGTTTGTTGTTCGCAGCTCAGTTGAACAAAATATTGCTTACCTTTTTGTTCAACTGAGCTAACGGTCGCCAACGCGGTCATCATTGCGCTGGTACCGATTTATTGAATGTAACTGACTGAGCAATACGCTTTGCAGTTGCAGGCGGAATGTCACCAACCACAGAGATTTCTTTGTCGCCAATCACTAAGCTATGCAAGGTTCTACGCCCTTGACGTACCAACTGCCCTTTCAATGAATGTTCGTCTTTATCGGCGATATAAACCGAAAAGCTAAACAATCCATCACTGAAAAGCTGGCTTTCAACCATTTTATCTGTCGCTGCCATTTGATAACGGCTAAGCTCTTTTGACCTAAACCCTTCAGGAATCCAAGAGGCCTGCCAGTTAGTTTCACTCACTAAGCCTTCCGGCAATGATAAGACTTTCGGCAATTGAGCTTGGTTCAATCCCCCCATTGCCTCTGCAATCTTATCGTTCACCACGTAAGAAATAGTGCGGTACTGTTCAAGCACTTCACCGTCACGATCCAAAAGATCGGCACGCAAAGGAAGACTGGTTTTTTCATCGACCCAAACTACGTAGGAGTAACGAAGGCCATCTTTTGGCACGACGCGTAATACTTGAGTGGTGCTTCCCGCTTCACGAGAGCGTCCAACTTTTACAAAATCGTAGTACTGGTTCAGAGAGTCAATATCTCGGTTAATCATCGGAATGACAGGTGCAACCATACTGCCAGATTGAATAGTAAATGGCTCAGTACCCGGTTCGATGTAACTAACTTCATTGCCACGTCGAATGACTTCACGAACCGGGCCGCTCAGATAAACAAGGTGTGCAAGTTGTTGATCGTCGTTAACGGCATGACGATAAAGTAGAGGTTCAATACTGCTCTTCTTTATCAATATGTAAGAGAGCTCGTAATTTAGATGCTGACTGGCCTCGTTCATTTGATGCAACAAGGCCTTTGCAGTAGGTTCCTCTGCAAAGGCTGTTGGAGACATCAAGCTGAACAGTGTCAGTGCACTGACCAGGATTTTCTTCATTCAATGTCCGATTCTAGATGTGCATCTTGCATTGGCGATGCATCACTGTTAAGTCTTAGCTGCAGCTCATAATCTTCTAGCATTGCATGAACGCGTTTACGCTGCTCTTGCAAGTTAGCTTCCGATGCCTGCTTTTCAACAGAGTCACGCGTTAAGCTTACTGGTTCCGCAGAACCCGCAAATGGAATCGTCTGGAGTACAGGCAACTGCTCTGGTGCTGCAGGGTCACTGCCACCATATTGTTGAACACCTAATACAACCACTAATGAAACACACGCTGCCACGGCAACTTGTCCAAACTGTTGTAACCAAGCCGGAAGCTGACGCTTCGCTTGCTGAGGTTTAGGCTGCTCTTCAATTGGAGCAACAGTAGGTTCAACATTCACTTGGTGCAGGTTCGGCATTGCACTATGTGCAGGCTCAGCTTCAAGCGCTGCTGCCACATTGTTAGCAATGTTCCAATCTTGAGTTTCTGGCGCATCCCCACGCATAACATCACCAATTAAATGGTAACTCTGCCAGGTATCCATGCTTTCTTGATCGGATTCGAGATCTACAATGAGAACTTTATCGATCGTTTCACCATCCATGAGTGCCGAAAGCTTTTCTTTATCAGCCATTATTTTCACCATAATTATTACAAGTTCTAGCGTTGCAAAAGAGGTTTAATTTTCTTTTCCACCGCTTCACGAGCTCGGAAAATACGCGAACGTACGGTTCCTACAGGGCAATCCATTACTTCTGCAATCTCTTCGTAGCTCAAACCTTCGAGCTCACGCAACGTCATTGCAGTTTTTAAGTCTTCTGGTAGCGCTTCAATCGCTCCAAAAACGACTTGTTTCAATTCTTTTGACAGCGTTAAGTTCTCAGGGTTCGATATTTCTTTTAACGCGCTGCCAGTTTCGTAATATTCTGCATCTTCTGCATCTACATCTGTTGCTGGCGGCCTACGGCTTTGGGCAACGATATGATTTTTAGCGGTGTTCACGGCAATTCGGTACAACCATGTATAGAAGGCACTCTCGCCACGAAAGTTAGGTATCGCGCGGTAAGCTTTAATAAAAGCTTCTTGTGCTACATCAGGTACATCACCGGAATTATTCACGTATCGAGAGATAAGATTACAAACTTTGTTTTGATACTTAACCACTAGTAAGTTAAATGCCTGCTTATCTCCACTCTGAACTCGCTCAATCAACACTTGATCGGTTAGCTGCTCGTTCATTCGAGCGGGTACTCCTATTGTTATAACCCTCACCTTCACAGATATGGGTACTAATTATGCGAAATGTAGTATTGACACCACCGTCTACAAGAGCACTATTGTGACTAAGCCAAATACCGAAAGTTCCAACTTTCTTAAAATTATTTGCCATTATTGTTTCACAATGTGATGTAATAAAAATAGCTATCCCTATCAATTTGGGGAAACTTGAGCAAAAGCAATGGTATTGAGCAATTAAATATTTCTAGATAGCTGTCTATATATTGATTTTGCATAGCGTTTAAGGATGACTCTGGAGAGATTATAACAGTCTTCCCCAAACTCCTAAAACAAGACAAAGTCAATTGAGAGTGGACAACTCGACTATAGCCCGGGATTTAATAAGTTTTATGAACGCAAACCGTGAACATCAGTGTGATGTATTAGTGGTAGGAAGTGGTGCGGCAGGCTTGTCATTAGCCTTACGCGTAGCAGAACATGCAAAAGTAATTGTATTAAGCAAAGGACCACGCAGCGAAGGATCGACGTATTACGCACAAGGTGGTATCGCCGCGGTGTTCGATGAGTCGGACAGTATTGAGTCTCATGTAGAGGATACTCAAATTGCTGGGGCTGGGTTATGTGAAGAAGATACAGTTCAATTCATTGCTGAAAATGCTAAAGAGTGTGTGCAATGGCTGATTGATGGTGGTGTGCCATTTGATAAAGATGAGAACAGCACAGAAGGCCAACCAAAATATCACCTCACTCGAGAGGGTGGCCACAGTCACCGCAGAATCCTGCACGCTGCCGATGCAACCGGCATGGCGATGCAAACCTCGCTGCAAGATAACGTCAACAACCACCCAAATATCGAGATCTTCGAGCGCCACAATGCGCTGGATTTAATCACTGAAGATAAGATTGGTGGTTCGAAAGACAAGGTTATCGGAGCCTATATTTGGAACCGCAACCAAGAGCACGTTGAAACCGTGCGCGCTAAGTTTGTTGTATTAGCAACAGGTGGCGCTTCAAAGGTTTACCAGTACACCTCTAACCCAGATGTCTCTTCAGGTGATGGTATTGCTATCGCTTGGCGTGCAGGTTGTCGTGTCGCAAACCTCGAATTCAACCAATTCCACCCAACATGTCTATTCCACCCAGAAGCGCGTAACTTCCTTCTGACGGAAGCATTGCGTGGTGAAGGCGCTTACTTGCGTCGCCCTGATGGTTCAAGATTCATGAAGGACTTCGACGAGCGTGGTGAACTGGCGCCTCGTGATGTGGTTGCTCGTGCGATTGACTTCGAAATGAAGCGTTTAGGCGCAGACTGTATGTATGTAGACATCAGCCACAAGCCTGAAGAATTCATCACTGCGCATTTCCCAATGATCCACACTCGCTTGATGGACTTGGGTATAGACATGACTAAAGAGCCGATCCCTATCGTACCGGCTGCGCACTACACTTGTGGTGGTGTAATGGTTAATAAGCAAGGTCAAACCGATCTCACTAACTTGTATGCGATTGGCGAAGTGAGCTATACCGGCTTACACGGTGCAAACCGTATGGCTTCTAACTCACTGCTTGAGTGTGTGGTTTACGCATGGGCAGCAGCAAAAGATATCGTTGAGAACATCGACCAATCTCAACTGTGTGCAGAACTGCCAGCATGGGATGAAAGCCAAGTCACCAACAGTGATGAAGAAGTTATCATTCAGCACAACTGGCATGAGCTACGTCTATTCATGTGGGATTACATGGGCATTGTTCGAACGGATAAGCGACTAGAGCGTGCACTGCGTCGCATTCAGATGTTGCAGCAAGAAACTCATGAGTACTACAGCTACTTCAAGGTTTCGAATAACCTATTAGAACTGCGTAACTTGCTACAAGTGGCTGAGCTAATGGTTCGCTGTGCAATGCAACGCAAAGAGAGCCGCGGCCTGCACTACACGTTGGATTACCCTGAACTTGCAGAAGACAGTGGCCCAACGATTCTGACGCCAGAGAAACGCCAAGCATAATAATTGGTTAAACGTGATTAGCTAATTAGCCGTCAGCAAAAAATAATTAAACGAAAGGGAGCCGAGTGCTCCCTTTTCTTTTGTCTAACGTTTTCTTTTATCTAGCGTGCTCGTTGTAAGTTCGCCAGAAAGTTACGATATTCATGCTCGCAACAGCTGTCGCGCCAAAGCAATACCGAGTGCCCGCACTCAAACTGCAATTTAACAAAGAACTGCGCCCAGATCTTATCAACAGACTTGAGTCGGTAAGTTCGCTCATTGAGTCGAATATCACCATCCTCTTTGTAATCAAACTTCCCATGGGCGCTGTTTAGAGTCACATGGTTGTTTCTGAACAAGCGGATCATTAAAGCTAAGCAATAAAGGCTGGCGGCAAGTGGAATAGAAGACAGGACGATGAAAAACAAAAGGCACCCCAAAATAGTGCCTTTTGCAAATAATGCGGAATACGAAGGGTTAAGCTGAAGCTTAACGAACCTTGCTGAGGTTGTGTGCGACAATTTTATCAACCATTGATGCATGACCTAGGTTTTCACTGCGTCCGTGTCCCATTACCCAAGTAAACAAATCTGGGTCATCACACTCTAATAGAGAAACAAACTCGCGCTGCTCCTGCTCTTGCAATGAATCAAAACACTCTTCGAAAAATGGCATGATGACTACATCAAGTTCTAACATGCCGCGACGGCAACCCCATTTAATTCGTGCTTTCTGCTCTGCAGTGTACATTGGCTATCCTCACCTATAATTTTCTTTCTCGGAGTGTAACAAGTCATACGCCCTGCAACTACTATGTGAGTCACAGTCCCTATCTAAGCTCACAAAAAAACCTAGGCTGACAAAGAAACAGAACCGGATTAACATAGAGCCAAATAAAATTCTTAGGAAAGATAAAATGGATTGGAAAAACACATTTCAGCCACTCGCTCATACGCAAAATGAATCGCTTCCAGAACTGATGATGACACACGTGTCAGACTGGAGCGCAATCACCATGATAGGCGATGACAGAAAGTCGTACCTACAGGGTCAAGTAACGTGCGATGTCGTCACTCTTCCTAATGATGAATCCACGTTAGGCGCACACTGTGATGCAAAAGGAAAGGTATGGAGCATCTTCCGCCTGTTCCATCACAATGGCGGTTACGCACTCATGCAGCCTAAATCTGCGATTGAAGTCGAGCTCGTTGAAATCAAAAAATACGCTGTGTTTTCTAAGGTTGATATTGAACAAACGACAGATGTTGTTATCGGTGTGATGGGCGCGTCTGCGGATCAATACATTGATTCTATTTCAGAAAGCCAAGGTAATGTGCGTACTATCTCTGGTGGTAGCGCGGTTAAAGTCTCTGACAATCGTTGGGCGCTGCTTATTACAGAAGAAGCTGCAGCAACCATAATCTCGAGTAGCTCAGCAGAAAAAGTATCAGAAGCACTTTGGCAATATCATGAAATTATTGATGCTCAACCGAACCTATCGAAAGCAGAGCAAAACGAGCACATTCCTCAAGCGCTTAATCTGCAAGCGATTGGCGGTATCAGCTTTTCAAAAGGCTGTTACACAGGTCAAGAAACAGTAGCTCGTGCTAAATACCGTGGCATGAACAAGCGTGAGATGCGCATTGTTTCAGGAACAACAGCAGAAGTATTGTCTCTAGAGAACCCTATTGAACTAGAGCGCAGCGTGGGTGAGAACTGGCGTGGTGCAGGTCGATTATTAAACGTCTATCAATTTGCTGATAACAAAGCGATTGGTTTGATGGTATTGCCAAACAACCTTGATAAAGATGTTCAGCTTCGATTGACTGCGCAACCTGATCAAGTATGGAATATCCTGCCACTGCCTTACAGCCTCGAAGACGAGTAATCACGTGGAAACACTGATTACACAATGGCTAGATCAACAGCAGGTGGATTATCGCCTGCTGATGCAAAGCAAACCAACCACTAACATTGAAGAAACCGCGCAAGAGCGAGGCATCGACCCATCTCAAATGGTCAAGTGCATCCTGCTCAAGGATATGGGAAACCAATATGCGTTGGCCTGTACAGCAGGCGATCGCTCTGTCGATCCCAAGAAAGTACGCTCAGTGCTGAATTGCCGTCGAATGACCTGCGTATCGCTCGCTGATGTTGAAGCGATCACTGGCTTTAAAGTGGGTTGTGTTGGTCCGCTCGCTCTAAAGAGACACATGCCGATCATTTTTGATCCTTCCATTCAGAACAACTCGACCGTTACCATTAGCTCGGGTGATCGAATGGCTGGCGTTGCGTTGGATCTCAATGATCTTATGGCGCTATGTGCTCCGACCGTCGCTGACATCAGTCGATGATCGTTTCAATCAGATCATGCTTCGCAAACTTCATTTAAATATTTCATTGAGTACATTTTTAGTGTGAACTTCGTCATAAGAAGAGCACACCCCTAGTAAATAGTTACTCAAAATAAAAGCATAAGTAGTCACAAAGTTAAATTTGCGTTATTGTGAATTTACTGACTAGCTATTAAGCAAATCAGTACAAGTGAATCCACTGAGTAACATCAGTATCCACTTTTGTGTAATGCATCTGTGACTATTCGCCCGTTTTAGACGGGCTTTTTTTTGTCCAAAATTTACAATTTGATTACACAAACAAAAAAATCCCGCCTATTCTTATACTTGTAACATTATCACTGCTTAATACCGAACAGGAAAGTTCACGGCAGTTCACTACTCAGTATTATTTTGGGGAGGAGCTCACGTAAAAATAGATATTTACTGAAGAAAGTGCTTAGAACAGCACAAATATCTAATTAACGTCAACTCTACTGCATATTACTCCATGCTTATCACAATTATTATCTCGGAGTTTTTCTATAATATGCAGGCTAGGTAAATATAAGGATAATTAAGAATGAGACTGTTTAAGCGCTATACACCGAGTATGATTGCTAAACATGTAAGTCGACTTTTCAAAGGACGAATCTACATTTACGGCGTAGGAAAATTTGAGTTTGATAACGGTAAGCTAGTGCTACCAGACCGAGCAGAAAAACGTCACTTTCAAACAGTGAAAGAAATAAATAGTGAAATCATGAAACTGCGCTGCGCGTACGCATGACCTGATTACCTACAGAATTAAAAACAAAAAGGGTTGGCATAATGCCAACCCTTTTTTCGTATCAATGATGATTCGATAAATCACCAAAACACTATGTCACTATCTATGAGTCACTGGTCGCTTAGCTAAGTCAGGAAGATTACCTGACAAACCCAGTGCGCGCTTCATGATCTCATCTTTCGCACCCGGTAATTGGCCAGCAAGCTTCATACCGATACCACGAATCAGCTTCTTAGCTGGGTTATCGCCTTCAAACAGATCTTTAAAGCCCTGCATTGAAGCTATCATCTTCGCAGCCTCTGCTTTTCTCCAGCGCTCGTAGCCGCGAAGATTACGCTTGGTGCCAATGTCCTCACCCGCAGACCATAGCTTTAACAGCTCTTGTGCTAAGCTTGCTGCGTCTAATAAGCCAAGGTTAACGCCCTGCCCTGCTAATGGATGAATGGTATGCGCAGCATCACCAACCAAAGCCACACGCTCTACCGCAAAGTCACGCGCATAACGCATGCGTAGTGGGAAGGCAAAACGCTCACCAACCACTTCGCACAGTCCAAGCTTTGAGTCGAACTCTGACGTTAGCTGTTTATTAAAATCAGCATCTGACATTGATACAAGCTTCTCGGCACGATTAGGCTCCGTAGACCAAACAATCGAGCTCATGTGGCTTGGTTGCATTGGTAGGAATGCCAATGGGCCTTGAGGTGTGAATATTTGACGAGCAACGCTGTGGTGCGGCTCTGTGGTTTTGATGTTCGCGACAATCGCACTGTGGCCGTAATCCCAATGTGTTAATGGGATATCTTGCTGCTTACGAACCCAAGAGTTTGCGCCATCTGCTCCAACAACCAGCTTAGCAGTCAGAGCTTGACCATTGTCCAATGTTAACCAAGCTTCACTTTCACCAATCGCCATCGTTTTACACGTTGCGGGCATATACAGGCTGACATTGTCTTGCTTCTTAACCTGATCAAGCAGCGCTAATTGAATCACACGATTTTCAACGATATGACCCAAGTTCGGCTGAGCCAAGCGTGTCGAGTCAAACTCAATACGAGCGAAGCTGTCTTGCTCCCACACTTCCATCGCTTGATATGGTGCAGCTCGTCTTTGTTCAATGCCTTGCCATGCCCCTAGGTTACGAAGAATAACTTCACTAGAACGACTCAATGCAGACACGCGTACATCAGGCAGCTCGCTCAGCCCTTCACTAGGCGCTCTGCCTTCAATGACAGCAATTCTTAGGTCACTGTCTTTCAAGGCAGCAGCAAGCGCTAGGCCAACCATGCCACCACCAACAATCGCGATATCAACACTTTGCATCATTATTTATTACCTTATCTTTCTACTAGGCCAAGCGTATGACGCAAAAGTGGACCTTTAAGTGGTGGAAGGTTATCTATTACGGCTAACCCAAGATTACGCCCAATGCGAGCGGTCATAAAATCGTTTGAGAACAGATGAACTAAGCTTGAAGTCAGCGTGATCGTTGCGTCTCTGTCTTGTTCTCTACGCTTTCTAAAGTTAACAAGACCATTGTAACGACCCACATCATCCAACTGGTGACATAACTCTTCTGCCAAGGAAGCCACATCTCGGATACCAAGGTTAAAGCCTTGCCCCGCAATTGGGTGGAGCGTTTGAGCGGCATTGCCAACAATAGCAAATCGATGAGAGATATTTTGCTGTCGATGACGAAGAATCAGTGGGTAACTAGCACGCTTGCCGACTTTCTCTAGTCGACCCAATCGCCAGCCAAAATCGTTCTGCAGCTGCTCAAGAAATTCGTTGTCGTTTAGCGTCATCACTTTTTGTGCTTGCTCTGGTGTCAAACACCAAACCAGCGATAAACGGTTGTCACTCATCGGTAATAGAGCAACTGGCCCATGGTGAGTAAAACGCTCAAATGCGCGACCTTGGTGAGGTTCACTCGCCACGATATTGGCAATCACAGCGACTTGCTCAAAGTCGTGCTCACTCAATGAGATATTGAGCTGTTGGCAACAGGTTGAGATTGCACCATCAGCTGCAACCAATAACTTAGTCGTTATGGTTTGCCCACTTGTCAGTTCAATCGTCGTCAACGCTTCTTCACGTTCAACTTTACTGACAGACTCAGGGCAAAGCATGGTAATTGCCGCTTCTGATTCAAGTTTCTGTTGATAGATTCGCCCCACATCGGCTAACTCGACCACGTAGCCAAGCGCATCTACAGCAAGCTCTTCACTGTAGATGTCTGTCATTCCGGCATGTCCTCTATCCGAAACATGGATATCTTTAATCGGGGTCGCTACTGGAGCGATAGATTGCCACAACTGCAAAGAATCCAGGATCTGCACCGTGCCATAGGACAAAGCAATCGAACGAGAATCAAACCCTGGATGAGCTTGATGATCAACCTGATAAGGCTCCACTACCGCAATCGACAATGAACCTTGGCTTAGGTGATTCAAAGCAAGGGCTAAGGTTGCCCCTGCCATTGCGCCACCAGCAATTACAACATCATACTGAGCCATCATAACCTCAAACCGGCCAACTAATTAATGAATGGTTGGCGCCGCATCTTCAGATGGGCGTGCACCGAATTCAGCATGAATCGTTAGTGCACACGCTTTTACGTGCTCAATAACGTGTTCTAGAAGTTGTGCTTGCTCTTCCAGATCATCTTCTTCATCAATGCCTAGCTTCGCCATCTCTTCAAGATCCGCCAACGCTTCTTTGGTGCCTTCAGACGCTTTGTTCAATTGAGCCCCAACAAGCCCCAAACCAGAAATGAAATGGTTAATCCAATCAGACACACCATCAGCAAGATCAAACACGCTCGCGCTTGCATCTTCATCCGGCAGTAACATAGACAGTTCCATACCTGAGCCTGTGATTTCACTGGTTGTAACTTTCAATGTTGCTTCCGCTAGCGTTAGCGCGCGATCTGGCCAGCCCATGCCTTCATTGGTGTAATCGAAGATCAGTGGTTGCCAGCTTTTATCTGCAAGGTTTAAGCCTCCGCTTAACATACCCGTTAATAAACCATGCATCTCAGCAGGGGTTACGGCTAGACTTGCCGATTGAAGTTCAGTCGCAACCGTTAGGTAGTCAGGTAAAGTAGTTTCGCTCATCAGATAGCTCGCTCAGTTATTCTTTATATCGATAGTATAATCGTACCACTTCACCCCAATTCTGGTAAGCATCGATCCCCAGCAATTGAAGGATGACTGACTATCAATTGTTCAATTTGCTGAATTACTGTGTGCTCAAGCTCTCATTTACAAACAGTCACTCTGAAAAGCTTGAATCTTAATAGCGGTTTACCTATAGTTTCTCCCTCAGAGGAGATTGCTTCCTCATCGGTACTTGCACTTTTTCTTTCTCAAAAAATGGCGAAGGGCAACAGCCTTAAAATAGCGCGTTAAAGAGTTCATCCATCATGAGTAATCAAGCGGTAGACGTTGAAATATTAGGAAAACTGACTCGAGTGAATTGTCCACCAGGGCAAGAAGAGTCATTGATTGCAGCGGCGGCCGATCTTGATAATCGATTGAAAGAGATGGCTGAACGTACTAAGGTAACCAATGAAGTGAAGCTGCTAACGATCGCAGCTCTGAATATTTGTTATGAGCTACAAACCAAGAAGTTTGAAGCAAACGACGAACAAAACGCACTGACCGAGCGAATGGAACAGCTCACGACATCACTTTCAGATGTCCTCAGTAAAGTTAAGCACGGACAGCAATAGCGTACACAAAATTTACCCTGGAGTGTTTGTCAGAGGATTCACGTCCCCGAGCCGATAAGCAATCCCTAAGGGTTAGTACTTGAGTGCTATTGAGCATGCTCGGTCCGCCGAGAAGCCTACGGTAATCATTGCTGATCCGCCTTGAACTCGCTGGTTCAAGGGCCATCTATTCTCAACGGCACTTTGGGGTATCCCTTCTTATGAAGACGCTCACACGCAGCGAATTTCGCAAACAGATCCGTATCAAGCGCAATGCCTTATCTGGCGACCAACAAACTCAATCCGGTATAGACTTAGTTAAGCAGTGTTCTCAACTCAATGAGATTCAGTCTGCTCAGCATATCGCTCTTTATATTTCCATTGATGGCGAACTCGATACCCAGCCTTTAATCGAATGGTTATGGGCGCAAGGTAAGCAAACTTATTTACCAGTATTGCACCCCTTCTCTGCCGGACACTTGCTGTTTCTGCACTACTCGCCAACAACACCGACGGTCTTGAATAAATACGGTATTGTCGAACCTCAGCTCAATCAGATGCTGGTTAAACCTTGCCAGCAACTCGACCTTATTCTTACGCCCCTTGTCGGCTTTGACTCTCAAGGGCATCGCTTAGGCATGGGCGGCGGATATTACGATCGCACCTTGGCGAAGTGGTTCGAGACGGGCAATGGCGCAACACCTATTGGCCTTGCTCACGATTGCCAACATGTCGATCGCTTACCAATTGAAGGTTGGGACATTCCGTTACCTAAAATCGTGACTCCGAGTAAAACTTGGCAATGGGAAAACAACCATTAAAGCGCTATAATCGCGCCGCAAACGTTAACCTCGATACCAAACGTTAACCTCGATACCAAACGTTAACCTCGATACCAAACGTTAACTTCAATACGCGAACGATTAATTCAAAGCGCAAGACCTTATTCAGGAGAATGGCATGACTCAAGATGAAATGAAAAAAGCAGCTGGCTGGGCAGCACTTCAATATGTTGAAGAAGGCAGCATTGTAGGTGTAGGTACTGGCTCAACAGTAAATCACTTCATCGACGCACTTGGCACAATGAAAGACAAAATCAAAGGTGCGGTTTCAAGCTCTGTAGCCTCTACTGAAAAACTAGAAGCACTAGAAATCAAAGTATTTGAGTGCAACGACGTATTCAAATTAGACATCTATGTTGATGGCGCAGACGAAATTAACGCTTCACGCGATATGATCAAAGGCGGTGGCGCTGCTTTGACTCGTGAAAAAATCGTAGCGGCTATCTCTGATAAGTTTGTGTGTATTGTTGACGGTACTAAAGCCGTTGATGTGTTGGGTAAATTCCCACTACCGGTTGAAGTAATCCCAATGGCACGCTCGTACGTTGCTCGTGAATTGGTTAAGCTTGGTGGTGATCCAGTTTACCGCGAAGGCTGCACAACAGATAACGGCAACGTGATCCTAGATGTGTACGGCATGGCGATCGAAAACCCGAAACAACTAGAAGATATCATCAATGGTATTGCTGGTGTGGTAACGGTTGGTCTGTTCGCTCACCGTGGCGCTGATGTGGTTATCACTGGCACGCCTGAAGGTGCAAAAATCGAAGAATAAATAATGGAAGATTGAGTTTTTCTGTTACTTCATTACATACGGTGCTCTAGGGCGCCGTTTTTTTTGCTTTATTGCTGTAAAATTATGTCTTATTCCGTAATTTTCTTACCCAAAACATTTTTTTTTTGTTACTTTATTGTTCAGAAGACGCACAGGGAAAACGTTTGTCTCCTAACAAAGTGGTGAATTTGTTCCCCTTTCAGCCATTTTGTAGCACGTGCGCCGCATTTGCCCAACCTTTCCATTTTAAGGACGAGAACAATGGCCAAAGTTTCACTGGAAAAAGAAAAAATAAAAATTCTACTTCTAGAAGGTCTTCACCCTTCTTCTGTAGAAGTACTGCAAGCCGCTGGTTACACAAACATTGAGTACCACAAAGGCTCGCTACCGGAAGATGAACTTCTTGAAGCAGTTAAAGATGCTCACTTCATTGGTATTCGTTCTCGCACTAACATCTCCCAAGAAGTTATTGATGCAGCTGAAAAACTGGTTGCTGTTGGTTGTTTCTGTATTGGTACTAACCAAGTCAACCTTCAAGCAGCAGCAAAACGCGGTATCCCCGTGTTCAACGCACCGTTCTCAAACACTCGAAGCGTTGCTGAGCTCGTTCTTGGTCAGATTTTATTACTACTACGTGGCATTCCAGAAAAGAACGCCCTTGCTCACCGTGGTATCTGGAAAAAGAGTGCAGACAACTCTTACGAAGCTCGTGGTAAGCGTTTGGGTATTATAGGTTACGGTCATATCGGTACTCAGCTGGGTATTATTGCGGAAAACCTTGGTATGCGCGTTTACTTCTACGACATTGAAAACAAACTGTCTTTGGGTAACGCTACGCAAGTTCATACCATGACGGAACTGCTGAACAAGTGTGACGTAATCTCTTTGCACGTCCCTGAAACCAACGAAACAAAAGACATGATGGGTAAGGAAGAATTCGAGCGCATGAAGCCTGGTTCTATCTTTATCAACGCAGCTCGTGGCACGGTAGTCGATATTCCTGCTCTGTGTGGCGCTCTGGAGTCTGGTCACCTTGCTGGTGCGGCTATTGACGTTTTTCCAACAGAACCCAAAACCAATGCAGACCCGTTTGAGTCGCCATTAATGCATTTCGATAACGTAATCCTAACGCCTCACGTGGGTGGTTCAACTCAAGAAGCACAAGAGAACATTGGTGTTGAAGTTGCTGGAAAATTAGCAAAATACTCTGATAACGGCTCTACACTATCAAGTGTTAACTTCCCAGAGGTATCACTACCACTGCATACTGGCACGTCTCGTTTATTACACATCCACGAAAACCGCCCAGGTATCCTAACTCAGATCAACACCATCTTCGCTGAAGAAGGGATCAACATCGCGGGTCAGTACCTACAGACTGCGGCTGATATGGGTTATGTAGTTATTGATGTAGAAGCCGATCGCTCTGAAGAAGCGCTACTTAAATTGAAAGAGATCGAAGGCACAATCCGCGCTCGTCTACTTCACTAAGTATCGAAGTCTATATACATAAAAAAGGCTCTCATAATGAGAGCCTTTTTAGTATTTGGCCTATCGTAGGTAATTAGATCATCATGATCCAAAACCTACTGTAGCCTTGTTATTACTCTTCGATCTGATAGATCACATTTACGCGATCACGAATGGTGATCGTTGAGTCTTCATAAGAGTTCGATTCTGTTCTTGCATCCATCGCCATTGAACGCATGAGCACTGGCTGAGAAGATTGTGCGTTATAGTCCACGCGCCATACATCACCTAGTTCACGCTCAAAACCACTCGCTAATGATTTAGCTTTTGATGTCGCATCTTTAATGGCTTCTAAGCGCGCCTGCTCTTGATACTTAGCTTGGTCGCGAACTTGAAGCTGGATGTTATCGATCTGATTAATGCCCTGGCCGATAGCAATATCCATATACTCGTTTAGATTGGCGAGTTCATTCACTTGAACGGTCACATTACGCGAGGCGCGGTAGCCAACCAGTTCCGGTTTACCATCTTTTGGATAGTGGTATTGAGGAGATAAATACAGGTTCGAGCTGTGTACACTCGCCTCATCGACACCCGCTTGGTGCAGCTTATTTAGAAAGCCCGTTACCACTTTATCAACAGTATTTTTAGCCTGTTCAGCGGTCATCGTCGATTCCACGACTCTCACAGAAAATGTCGCCATATCTGGTGTCGCGATCACTTCACCATAGCCTGTCGTTGAAATATGCGGAAAGGATGGAGAGTCTGCCAATGATGGAAAACTCACAGCACTCAACGCCGCAGTAAGAGTAAGAGACGTTGCTAACATCTTTGGTACAAGCTTCATTAGGTATGACCTATGCTAAACAAATGTACTTTCATCATAGAGCAATTTATCGTTTAGCCAATCCAGAGCACGCACTTCTAACAGAACTTTGACGCTGAAAAAACCAACAGCTTACTGAGGTAAGTGATTGTGAGCAAAACTTAATATCGCTTGGGATACCTCTTTTAACATCCCACTTTCGAGCTGCCAATGGTGCCAATAGATGCGATAAGACAGCAGAAAGCCAGGGGTAATATCAATCAGAGCACCAGACTCTAGCTCGTCGATGATCTGTAATCGAGGAATCAGACAGTAGGCAACCCCCGATAATGCTAAGCGCACGAATGCTTCTGAACTGCCGACTGTATGATTGATCACACTGTCTCTCGGTACGTTAAAATGATCATGCAGAAACTTCTTATGCAGATCATCGTATTGATCATAGGAAACCGCAGGCGCTTTGCTTAAAGTGGCGTAGTTTACGCCCTCTGCAAAGTAACGCTGATGAAAATCAGGGCTAGCCACACACACATAATCCATCCTGCCGAGATAGTCGGCACTGCAGCCTGGAATCGCTTGAGACTCCAAACTGATTGCACCTGCCACCTCGCCACTTTTTATCTTTTCAATGGTTCTCGACTCACCATGAATCGCGAGGTTCAACTCGACTTGGCGAGATTTCATCACATCCGACAAAGCCGGTAGCAGCCATGTCGCCAAACTATCAGCGTTGGTGGCTATGGATATAGATAGTGGCTGAGTTCCTTCTTCATTCATCAACTCAGGTACAAGTTCGTGCTCTAACAACCGAACACGACGATATAAGCCCAGTAATTTTTTACCCGCAGGCGTTGGCCTAGGCGGGCTTTCTCTCACTAAGGCAGGCTGAGCCAACCACTTTTCCAGCTGTTTGATGCGCTGAGATATCGCCGACTGGGATATATATAACTGCTCAGCAGCCCTTTCGAAGCCACGTTGTTTTACTACGGCATCCAGTGCTTCTATCCATTTATAATCCAATCCGCGCATCAATTTGCTTCCTTTTTAAGCTATCTCACCACCACATTAGCAACTCTAATAATAGATTAAAATCATTAATTATACTTATTTAAAGGGGCGGAGTATCTTCGCCATATAGCACGTAAATATCGTTAAATAAGTGGAGGTTAAAATGAGTTTTTGGGTTTTATTACAAGGTTTTGGTCTAGGGGCAAGCATGATTATCCCTATTGGCGCTCAGAATGCGTACGTCCTAAATCAAGGGATAAAGCGCAACCACCATTTAACCACCGCGACAATCTGTAGCCTGCTCGATACCCTGTTTATCTCATTGGGTATCTTTGGTGGCGGTGCGATTCTGTCGCAAAATGAATTGCTACTCACCTCAGTGACGTTAGGCGGCATCGCTTTTCTAACCGTGTATGGTTTGTTATCACTGCGCAGTGCATTTAAAGCACCCTCAAGCGAGGAGTCGAAAGGAGAGATACTGGCTCGCGGTAAGCGCACCGTTATTTTGGGTGCATTGGCGGTTACAGTATTAAACCCTCACCTCTATTTGGATACCGTGGTGATTCTTGGATCGATTGGCGGGCAGTTTGAAGGTAACGACAGAATTGCGTTTGCTATCGGGACCATCTTAGCTTCGTTCGTCTGGTTTTATTCTTTGTCATTGGGCGCAGCAAAGCTAGGTCCAACACTATCTAAACCGAATGTTAAGAAAGGCATTGATATCGCAGTAGCAACTATGATGTTTGCTATCGCAGCGGTACTCGCCAATGGACTTATTGAGCAGTATTGGTAGAAATAATCTGAAAATATAGCTCCAAGAAAAAAGGCGGATAACCTAAGTTATCCGCCTTTTTATTCAACTTGTCGAAGCTTTATTAGCCCTCAACTTTGTTCATGTGAACATCCATTTGTGGGAATGGAATTTCGATACCCTCTTTATCCAAGCCTTCTTTGATTGCTTGCATTAAGTCGAAGTAAACATTCCAGTACTCTGCAGTGCTAACCCATGGGCGAACCACGAAGTTAACTGAAGAGTCAGCAAGGGTGTGAACACCTACTTGAACGCCTGGTTCTTTCAACACGCGCTCATCAGATTCACAGATCTTAGTCAGTAGTTCTTTGGTCTTTTGTAGATCAGCACCATAAGAAACACCGATCATTAGGTCGATACGACGCGTGTCATGACGAGAGTAGTTCGTGATTGGGCTGCCGATAACGCTGCCGTTTGGTACCACAACCATTTTGTTATCAGGTGTTGTTAGAACAGTTTGGAAGATTTGAATTGAATCAACTGAACCCGCCACACCACCGATTTCCACGTAGTCACCAGACTTGAATGGACGGAATGCAACAATAAGTACACCAGCAGCAAAGTTAGATAGTGAGCCTTGCAGTGCAAGACCAACGGCTAAACCAGCCGCACCAATAACAGCAACTACAGATGCCGTTTGAACGCCTAAACGACCAAGTGCAGCAATTAAAACAATAACAAACAATAAGTAACGAACTAAACCGTGAATAAATTCCACAACCGCTCGGTCCATCTTCTTCTTCTGAAGAACCTTAGCCACGCTATTCGCTACAGCTTTAACAATTAGGTTACCAATAAATAAAATTATCAGTGCTGAAATAATATTTACGCCATATTGGATAAATAGATCTGAATTATTTGTTAACCACTGCTCTGCTTGAGATAAACCATCCACAAGCGGAGTTTCAATTACTGTCGAACTATCAGCCATAATGTGCATCCTCTATATAATATGCTATGGGCTAAACTGCCTTAAGCCTAATTTACCCTGCAATATAAGAAACAGTTCAATTACCGTTAAGTCATTGTGTTAAAAGTAAATTAAAGCCAAGTCCTTTTTATAAACTAAACCAAGTTCAGTTTTTCGGCACGATATCCTATCTTTGATAGATTGCAAAGTCATATTTATGTAAGCTTTTGAATTATTAAAACTTACCGATAAACACAAATACCGATAACTAAAAGACTACGAAATTTATTCACCGCACGCTAGGTTTTTCACATAATTAATACAAGTTTTTATCAGACATAAAAAAACCCGCTCAATGAGCGGGTTTTTAAAACTTAAAGAGTACTTAATTCAAAGAATTATAGTACGTCTACAGCGTTAAGGTCAGCAAATGCTTTCTCTAGACGAGCAACCATTGAAGCTTGACCAGCACGTAGCCATACGCGTGGATCGTAGTACTTCTTGTTTGGAGCAGCTTCGCCAGTTGGGTTGCCGATTTGACCTTGTAGGAAATCGAAGTTGTCAGCAGAGTACTGACGGATACCGTCCCAAGTTGCCCACTGTGTATCAGTATCGATGTTCATTTTGATAACACCGTAGCCGATAGACTCTTGGATTTCTGCTTCAGAAGAACCAGAACCACCGTGGAATACGAAGTTTAGAGCGTTAGGTGCGATACCGAACTTCTCTGCACAGTATGCTTGAGAATCACGTAGGATAGTTGGAGTAAGTACAACGTTACCAGCTTGGTAAACACCGTGTACGTTACCGAAAGAAGCAGCGATAGTGAAACGTGGGCTAACAGCCATTAGTTTCTCGTATGCGTATGCTACGTCTTCTGGAGAAGTGTAAAGCTCAGATGCGTCCATATCAGAGTTATCTACGCCGTCTTCTTCACCACCAGTACAACCAAGTTCGATCTCGATTGTCATGTTCATTTTAGCCATGCGCTCTAGGTACTTAGCACATGTTTCGATGTTCTCTTCTAGAGACTCTTCAGAAAGGTCTAGCATGTGAGAAGAGAATAGAGGCTTACCAGTTTGTGCGAAGAACTCTTCACCAGCGTCTAGTAGACCGTCGATCCATGGAAGAAGTTTCTTAGCAGCGTGGTCAGTGTGTAGAATAACTGGAACACCGTAAGCTTCAGCTACAGCGTGTACGTATTTTGCACCAGCTACAGCGCCAAGAACTTGTGCGCCTTGACCTTCAAGTTTAACGCCTTTACCTGCGAAGAATGCAGCGCCACCGTTAGAGAACTGAACAACTACTGGAGCTTTAACTTTAGCAGCAGCTTCTAGTACTGCGTTTACAGAGTCAGTACCAACAACGTTTACAGCAGGAAGAGCAAATTTGTTTTCTTTTGCTACTTCAAATACTTTCTGTACGTCATCGCCAGAAATCACACCAGGTTTTACAAAATCGAAGATCTTAGACATGGAAATAGTCCTATTTATTCTATCGTTTTAAGATTAAAAAACTTAAGTTCAAAAACTTGCAATCGTTTGCTCACAACTTATGCCATTCTAGCAAAAAAGTGTGATATTCAGCAAACGTTAAAAGGCGAGATTCGCATCTCGCCTTTCTAAATCAATTATGCTTTAGCACGCTCTTCAAGCATTGCTACTGCAGGAAGTACTTTACCTTCAACGAACTCAAGGAAAGCGCCGCCGCCAGTAGAGATGTAAGAAACGTCAGCTTTGATACCGAACTTGTCGATAGCTGCTAGCGTGTCACCACCACCTGCTACAGAGAAACCTGCAGACTCAGCGATTGCTTTAGAGATACCCGCTGTACCCGCTTCGAAGTTTTTGAATTCGAATACGCCTACAGGGCCGTTCCAAAGGATAGTTTTTGCATTGCCGATGATTTCAGCTAGTGCTGCAGTTGAATCTGGGCCAAGGTCGAAGATCATGTCGTCGTCTTGAACTTCAGAAACGTGCTTGATTTCAGCTTCTGCGTTTTCGTCAAATGCTTTAGCACATGCAACGTCAGTCGCTACTGGGATAGCACACTCTTTCATTAGCTTTTGAGCCGTTTCAACTAGGTCAGCTTCGTACAGAGACTTACCTACGTTGTGGCCTTCAGCAGCGATGAATGTGTTCGCGATACCACCACCAACAACAAGCTGGTCAGCAATTTTAGAAAGAGATTCTAGAACTGTTAGTTTAGTAGAAACCTTAGAACCACCAACGATAGCTACTAGTGGGCGAGCTGGGTTGTCCATTGCTTTACCAAGAGCTTCAAGCTCAGCAGCTAGAAGAGGGCCAGCACATGCTACAGGAGCGTAAGTACCAACGCCGTGTGTAGAAGCTTGAGCACGGTGAGCTGTACCGAATGCGTCCATCACGAAGATGTCACATAGTGCAGCGTATTGCTTAGAAAGTGCTTCTTCGTTCTTCTTCTCGCCTTTGTTAAAGCGAACGTTTTCAAGAACAACTAGTTCACCAGCGTTTAGCTCTAGGCCGTTTACGTAATCTTTCGCTAGCTTAACGTCGCAGTCTAGTGCGTCGTTTAGGTAGTTAACCACAGGAGCTAGAGAGAACTCTTCGTTGTATTCGCCTTCAGTAGGACGACCAAGGTGAGAAGTAACCATAACTTTTGCGCCAGCTTCTAGGCAAAGTTTGATAGTTGGTAGAGATGCTAGGATACGTGCATCTGAAGTTACTTTACCGTCTTTTACTGGTACGTTTAGGTCAGCACGGATAAATACGCGTTTACCTGCAAGTTCCAGGTCAGTCATCTTGATCACAGACATGATTTGTCCTCTCAAATTTAAATAAATATAAAGTTTTGGAAACTCAGCAACCCTGCTAAGCCTATAAATTATTCAACTGGTAATTCTTTCACTACTAATAATATGTGGACACTTAATATTTATTTCAAGCTAAAAAATAAATAATCCACACATTTGCTTCTAGGTCTTACTTCTTGCCTTCAGAAGCTTGCATTGCAAGAACCGTATCCAGCATTCGGTTCGCAAAGCCCCATTCATTGTCACACCACACTAGCATTTTCACTAAGTGGCCGTTGCTCACTCGAGTTTGTGAACCATCAACGATTGCGCTATGGGGATCGTGATTAAAGTCGATGGAAACGAGCGGCGCTTCAGTATAGTCAACTATATTGTGTAATGTACACTGGGACGCATTAACAATGGTTTGATTTACGTCATTAACTTTCACATTTGTATTAATTGTGACACTTAAATCCATCGCTGTTACGTTTACCGTTGGCACACGCACAGATATCGCTTCGAACTTGTTAGAAAATTTCGGGAAGATTCTTTCAATACCTTTATGCAATTTGGTATCGACAGGAATGATGGATTGGCTCGCAGCTCGAGTACGGCGAAGGTCGCTGTGGTACGCGTCGATCACTTGCTGATCATTCATTGAAGAGTGAATCGTTGTAATGGTACCGGACTCGATGCCAAAGGCGTCATCAAGAACCTTAATGATAGGAACAATACAGTTGGTGGTGCATGAACCGTTGGAAACGATTCGATGGTCAGCTTCGATGGTATCGTGATTCACACCATAGATAATGGTGTTATCAAGATCATTAGCACCAGGATGTGAAAACAGTACCTTTTTCGCCCCAGCAGCTATGTGCGCTAGACCGTCAGCTCGGCAACCGTAAACACCGGTACAGTCGAGTACAATATCCACCTCTAGATCACGCCAAGGCAACAACTCAATATCAGCAAGGTGCAAGATACGAATTGTGTCGAAGTCACCTTTATCTTCCGCACCAATGCCGTGATGGACATAGATGTGCTCTTGGTCGTTGGAGATCTTCTTACCGAAGCGGCCGTGACTGGTGTCGTACTGCAATAGGTGAGCCATAGCGTCAGGCTGAGCAAGCTCATTGACAGCTACTACTTTGATTTGTTGGCTTTTGCCACTTTCATAAACAGCGCGTAATACATTACGCCCTATTCTTCCAAATCCGTTTATCGCGACTTTTAGCATAGTTCCGTACATCTAACCAAAATTTCGTGCGACAGATGATAACTTAATCCTACCCAAAAGGCATTACTTGAATAACTCAGCCTACTTAGGACAGATTGTTCTGCTGCGTATAAAGATGAGTCTAGGAGAAAACAAATCCCAGAGACAAAAAACCGAGCTCAGCGCTCGGTTTTTTCCTTCATTTAACTGTTAGCACAAGGCCATCAGTCAATGATTATGCAAGAAGCTCTTTCGCAGTGTTTACTACGTTTTCAGTAGTGAAACCGAACATCTTGAATAGCTCGCCTGCTGGTGCAGATTCGCCGAACGTTGTCATACCGATGATCTTGCCACCGAAACCAACATACTTGTACCAGAAGTCAGCGATGCCAGCTTCTACTGCGATACGCGCTGTAACGTCAGATGGAAGTACAGACTCACGGTATTCAGCGTCTTGCTTGTCGAACGCGTCAGTTGCAGGCATAGATACTACGCGTACCTTCTTACCTTCAACGGTTAGTTCAGCAGCTGCATTAACCGCTAGCTCAACTTCAGAGCCTGTAGCGATAAGGATTAGCTCTGGCTTGCCTTCACAATCTTTCAGGATGTAACCACCCTTAGCGATGTTTGCTACTTGCTCAGCGTCACGATCTTGTTGTGCAAGATTTTGACGAGAGAAGATCAGAGATGTAGGGCCATCTTTGCGCTCGATTGCCAGTTTCCAAGCCACTGCAGACTCAACTTGGTCACATGGGCGCCATGTGCTCATGTTTGGAGTTAGACGTAGAGAAGCGATCTGCTCAACCGGTTGGTGAGTAGGACCATCTTCGCCTAGGCCGATTGAATCATGAGTGTAAACTTGGATATTCTGAACTTTCATCAGAGCAGCCATACGCATTGCGTTACGCGCGTATTCCATGAACATTAGGAATGTTGCGCCGTATGGTACGAAACCACCGTGCAGAGCGATACCGTTCATGATCGCCGTCATACCGAACTCACGTACACCGTAGTGGATGTAGTTACCAGAGAAATCAGCTGCTTCAAGAGACTTAGAACCAGACCACATGGTTAGGTTCGAAGGCGCAAGGTCAGCAGAGCCACCCATGAATTCTGGAAGCATTTGACCAAACGCTTCTAGTGCGTTTTGAGATGCTTTACGTGAAGCGATGTTTGCTGGGTTAGCTTGAAGATCAGCAATGATTGCGTTTGCTTTCTCTTCCCACTCGGCTGGTAGTTCGCCGTTAGTACGACGTTTGAATTCTGCTGCTAGCTCAGGGTAAGCCGCTGCGTATGCGTCAAACTTAGCATTCCACGCTGCTTCTTTAGCCGCGCCTGCTTCTTTTGCATTCCACTCAGCTGCGATATCTGCTGGGATTTCGAAAGGACCGTGTTCCCAACCCAACGCAGCTTTAGTTGCTGTGATTTCATCAGCGCCTAGTGGAGCACCGTGACAGTCATGCGTACCCGCTTTGTTTGGCGAACCAAAACCGATAATAGTTTTAGTACAGATAAGTGTTGGGCGAGGATCTGCTTTAGCCGCTTCAATAGCAGCGTTGATAGCATCAGAGTCGTGACCATCTACTGCTGGGATTACATGCCAGCCGTAAGCTTCAAAACGCTTAGGTGTATCGTCAGAGAACCAACCTTCAACTTCACCATCGATAGAGATACCGTTGTCATCCCAGAAAGCAACCAGCTTACCAAGACCAAGCGTACCTGCTAGAGAACATGCTTCGTGAGAAATACCTTCCATCAGACAGCCATCACCCATGAATGCATAAGTGTAGTGGTCTACGATGTCGTGGCCTTCTTTGTTGAACTGTGCAGCCAGTGCTTTCTCAGCCATTGCCATACCAACAGCGTTAGTGATGCCTTGACCTAGAGGACCAGTCGTTGTCTCGATACCAGGAGCGTAACCGTACTCTGGGTGACCTGGAGTCTTCGAGTGCAGTTGACGGAAGTTCTTAAGGTCTTCAATTGAAAGCTCGTAACCTGCAAGGTGAAGCAGAGAGTAAATCAACATTGAGCCGTGGCCGTTAGACAGGATAAAACGGTCGCGGTCAGCCCACTCTGGGTTTGCTGGGTTGTGGTTCAAGTGGCCACGCCAAAGAACTTCAGCGATGTCAGCCATACCCATAGGTGCGCCTGGGTGGCCTGAATTTGCTTGTTGAACACCGTCCATGCTAAGTGCGCGGATTGCATTGGCTAGATCTTTACGAGAAGGCATGTCTGCTCCTGAGTACATAAGCGATTTAAAAAAGAGATAATTGCTAAAGTTTTCATTTTTATTAGCGCGGGTATTCTCTCAAACGACTATTGCTACTGCAAACGTTTTACTGGCATTTTAACGGTCACTTTTCGCAATTTTCGAACATTTACATCACTTAGCAATGGCTTACCCTATTCAATACGCAAACGTTTAGTTATGACATATCATAAAAAAGAGCTTGTAATTCGACCGCTGGAATTTAGAATAGCCGTCTAGATGTAGAAACACCTACAAAATATACTGTATTTAATGGCGGCGCTTCCTGACTTGCGACGCCATAAACTATTTACACCAAAAACTAAAAGTGGAGCTCTCATGGCTAAGCACCTATTCACTTCTGAATCTGTTTCAGAAGGCCATCCAGATAAAATTGCAGACCAAATCTCTGATGCTGTTCTTGATGCCATCTTGGAACAAGATCCAAAAGCACGTGTTGCTTGTGAGACTTACGTTAAAACCGGCATGGTTATGGTTGGCGGTGAAGTAACAACGTCTGCATGGGTTGATATCGAAGAAATCACTCGTGAAACAGTGCGTGAAATTGGTTACGTCCATTCTGATATGGGCTTTGACGCTGACTCTTGTGCTGTTCTTAACACCATTGGTAAGCAGTCTCCGGACATCAACCAAGGTGTTGATAAAGAAGATCCTAAAGAGCAAGGCGCAGGCGACCAAGGCATCATGTTTGGTTACGCGACTAACGAAACACCTATCCTAATGCCAGCTCCAATTACTTACTCTCACCTTCTTGTTAAGAAGCAAGCTGAAGTACGTAAGAGCGGTAAGCTTGACTTCCTTCGCCCAGATGCAAAATCTCAAGTTACGTTCCAATACGACCAAGGTAAGATCGTTGGTATCGACGCTGTTGTTCTTTCGACTCAACACTGCGATTCAGTAACAACACCTGACCTACGTGAAGCAGTAATGGAAGAGATCATTAAGCCAGTACTTCCTGCTGAGTGGATCAACAAAGACACTAACTTCTTCATCAACCCAACAGGCCGTTTCGTAATCGGTGGCCCAATGGGTGACTGTGGTCTAACTGGTCGTAAGATCATCGTTGATACCTACGGCGGCGCAGCTCGTCACGGTGGTGGTGCATTCTCTGGTAAAGATCCATCAAAAGTTGACCGTTCTGCAGCTTACGCGGCTCGTTACGTTGCTAAAAACATCGTTGCTGCTGGCATGGCCGATCGTTGTGAGATTCAACTGTCTTACGCTATCGGTGTTGCTGATCCAACATCTATCATGGTTGAAACGTTTGGTACTGAAAAAGTAGCTCACGAAATCATCATTGAAGCAGTTCGTCAAAACTTCGACCTACGTCCATACGGTCTTCAAGAGATGCTGAACCTTCTTCAGCCTATCTACAAGCAGACAGCGGCATACGGCCACTTTGGTCGCGAAGAGTTCCCTTGGGAAGCGACTGACAAAGCAGCAATCCTTGCGGACTTCGCTGGCCTAAAATAATTTAGCCACTGCGATTTGTTTCTTTAAAGCCCTTACTTCTTAGTAAGGGCTTTATTTTTATGTACTTACCGAACTCTCATTCACCATACTCTTCTCTAATACCCTTCTTTACCGTTAACCACTTAGTATAAAAAGCCACTGATAATTTGTGTTTTCTAACACTACTGACAATAGTTAAGGTAACTCCTAAGCGATCAAGCTCACATTTAACTTAAATTAATTCAGTCTGATAACGCTCGTTAAATGCACGCTAGAACAAAAACTAGGATGACAAAGAGCAATTTAGCTCAACCCCATAACTCTCACACAAGCCACATCGATGAGCCTTATGGAATTATAACTAGGACGTTATTTAACTAGGGGGATCTATGCCTCGTACCGCGCACCCATCCGAACTGAACGATAAAAAACACAAGGTCAGCGATAAGGATTACGCTCGCACCATTCCTTGCAACCAAATCAGTATTTCTGCACCCTTTCATTGGTTGTCGCTTGCTCTGCATGACTTAGTAAGAATGCCATTAATCAGCGCATTTTACGGATTGTGCTTTATGGGAGCGGCAATTGCGATTGTTCAACTTGTCCAATGGCAAGGAACACACTTGGTCGTAATGCCAAGCCTTATCGTGTACATGCTGATAGGGCCGTTTCTTGCTCTGGGCTTATATGACGCAGCCTGGGAAAGAGAAAAAGGCCACAACGCCAGCCTACTGCACTCGATGAAAGCCATTACTCGCAACTCCACCCACCAATGGGCCTTTGCGATTGTATTGATGGTTGCGATGATATTCTGGATGCGTATTGCTGCGTTATTGCACGCACTCTACCCTTCAGTGCAAGGTGCACCATTGGCTGAGTTCGCTCCCTTCTTAATTACGGGTTCTGTGATTGGTTTTGTTATCGCAAGCCTCATATTTAGCATCTCAGCATTTTCAATTCCGTTAATGATGGAGAGACGCGTTGATGTGATGAGTGCGATTTTCACTAGCTTTAATGCCGTGAAATCGAACATTCCTGCAATGGTGGTTTGGGCAAGTATTATTTGTGCCGGTATTTTGGTGGGTTTTGCCACCTACGGCATCGGAATGATCGTCACCATGCCGCTACTTGGTTATGGTACATGGCACGCTTATCACGAGATAATTAAGAAAAAACATCACGTGTAAAACATCGCTAGATCAACAAGCAATGTTATGATGAGGCCTTAGCTTAAACGCTGAGGCCTTTTATTTGGAGTTAACAACGTTTGTCTTACACCCCGCAACAACATCGAGCAAATAAGAAGTTGGCCGAGTGCCTAGCTATCGCTAATCAACATTTCTCCCGTGAATTCCCATGCCCAACTATCACTTACAAATTAAGAGGAAAGGCAGCGGGAAAGGCCTACCTTCAGCTTAATGAAATTAAGCTCAACCATGTACTCTTCGCCGAAAATGAAGATGCCTTCATTAACGAGGTGCTGCCTCATGAACTGGCACATCTGATCACACATCAAGTATTTGGACGAGTGAGACCTCACGGGAATGAGTGGAAATACGTAATGGAAAAGGTATTCAACGTACCAGCCAAAACAACCCACAGTTTTGAGATCACCTCTGTGCAAGGCAAGACCTTTGAATACCGCTGCAACTGCACGGTTTACCCACTTTCGATTAGACGTCACAACAAGGTATTACGTAACCAATCAAGCTACCGCTGCCAACAATGTAATCAAACCTTGGCCTTTACAGGCACACAACTCAGCTAGCACCCAATACTCGACACACGTGAGATTCAGTAACCTGCTCGTTTTTTTTCAGGAAATTGCACTCCACTGATTGGATGATTGAAATGTAATAGAGAAATCTATCACTTGAGTGCTAGACTGATGTTTATCATACTTTTATCAGTCTTTTTCTATGCAAAAACTCACCTTCAAAGCATTTGGCCTACCTGTGTCTTTTTACTTATCAATAGTATTTGGCCTACTGGTAACCCAAAGCGTTTTCGCCGCACCACCGAGCTCATTCTCCAAAGCAAAAAGAGAAGCGGTGAAGATTTATCTCGACCACCCGACTTCATTTTATTGTGGCTGTGACATTACTTGGAAAGACAAAAAGAAAGGCATTCCAGACCTTGATGGCTGTGGTTATCAAGTACGAAAGCAGCAAAATCGGGCGAGTCGAATTGAGTGGGAACACGTGGTTCCCGCTTGGCAATTTGGCCACCAGCGTCAGTGCTGGCAAGACGGTGGGCGCAAGAACTGCACTCGTAATGACAAAGTATTCAAATCGATGGAAGCCGACCTTCACAACCTAACTCCGGCCATTGGCGAGGTTAACGGTGATCGCTCCAACTACAATTTCAGTCAGTGGAATGGAATGGATGGCGTGAGTTACGGTCAGTGTGAAATGCAGGTCAACTTCAAACAGCGTAAGGTTATGCCGCCAGACAGAGCAAAAGGTTCTATCGCGCGTACTTATCTTTACATGAGCCAAGAGTATGGCTTCAAGCTATCTAAGCAACAAACCAACCTGATGATGGCGTGGAACAAGCAATTTCCTGTCGACAAGTGGGAATGTACTCGTGATGAGCGAATCTTTGCCATCCAAGGGAATCACAACCCATTTGTTTACCCTGCTTGTAAATAACGTCGCTCGTACAATCAACATTCCTAACTATCTCAAACAAGAGTTTCAGAATTGCCTCTGAAACTCTTGCTCTACCCTTGTTTTTTCAACTAAAAGCATCCATGTTAGGCAGAGACAAAATACCCAAATGAACATATTTATAGGTTTACCAGCATGAGAATCCCTCGTATCCATCACCCAGAACGCATTCATCAGTTAGGTTCACTCGCTTTAGGCGAAGATGCCGCGGGTCATGTTGGTCGTGTCCTTCGCATGAAAGAAGGCCAAGAGGTCCTTCTATTTGACGGCAGTGGCGCTGAATTCCCTGCGACGATAGCTGAAGTATCAAAGAAAAATGTCACCGTTAATGTTACTGAACGCATCGAGCGCAGCAGCGAATCTCCGTTAGACTTACATTTAGGCCAAGTGATTTCACGTGGCGATAAAATGGAGTTCACGATTCAGAAATCGGTTGAGCTTGGTGTGAACACCATTACCCCTCTAATTTCAGAGCGCTGTGGTGTTAAGCTTGATACAAAACGCTTCGAGAAAAAACTCGCACAGTGGCAAAAGATTGCTATCGCGGCATGTGAACAGTGTGGCCGCAACACGGTTCCTGTCATTCGTCCAATCATGCAGCTTGAAGAGTGGTGCAGCGAACCAAGCGAAGCACTAAAGCTAAACCTGCACCCTCGTGCAAAATACTCGATTAACACACTTCCGGAACCCATCAACAAGGTGCGCCTATTGATTGGTCCTGAAGGAGGACTGTCCGCTGAAGAAATTGGCATGACAGAACAATATAAATTTGAAGAGACACTACTCGGCCCACGTGTACTTCGTACCGAAACAGCTGCTCTAACCGCAATTACTGCCTTACAAGTCCGTTTTGGCGATCTAGGCTAGGAGAAAAAAATGATCAAACTTGGCATCGTAATGGATCCAATTTCATCCATTAACATCAAAAAAGACTCTAGCTTTGCCATGATGCTTGAAGCTCAGCGTCGAGGTTACGAAATCCATTACATGGAAATGGATGATCTACACTTAGATCAAGGCGTAGCCATTGCTGACACTAAGGTTGTAGAACTAAAAGAAGATCCAAACGGTTGGTACGAATTCAAGTCAGAGCAGACAATCGCGCTATCTGATTTAGATGCAGTATTGATGCGTAAAGATCCTCCGTTTGATACTGAGTACATTTACGCGACCTACATTCTTGAGCGTGCTGAAGAAAACGGCGCACTGATCGTAAACAAGCCACAAAGCCTACGTGACTGTAACGAAAAGTTGTTCACGGCTTGGTTTCCAGAGCTAACACCCACTACCATCGTGACTCGTAAAGCTGAAAAGATTAAAGAGTTTCGTGAGAAGCATGGTGACGTGATCCTAAAACCACTTGATGGTATGGGTGGTGCATCTATTTTCCGCGTGAAGGAAGGCGATCCAAACGTATCTGTGATTATTGAAACACTGACGAACCACGGTCAAAACTACGCAATGGCACAAACCTTTGTTCCTGACATCAGCAATGGTGATAAGCGTATTCTTGTAGTTGACGGTGAGCCAATGCCTTACTGCCTAGCTCGTATTCCAGCTAAAGGGGAAACTCGCGGCAACCTAGCAGCTGGCGGTACAGGTGAAGCTCGTCCGCTAAGTGAAACAGACTGGGCTATCGCACGAGCAGTCGCTCCTTCACTAAAAGAGAAAGGCTTAATCTTTGTAGGACTTGATGTTATCGGTGACAAGCTAACAGAAATTAACGTGACTAGTCCTACTTGTATCCGTGAAATTGAAGCTGCTTTTGATATTTCGGTAACAGGTAAATTAATGGACGCTATCGAGCGTCGCATTAACGCTAAATAGCCTAAACTAAAGAAAGCCTTAGCTATTCGCAAACACGAAGTAAATAGGCACAGAATCAATGAGCGGCTTAACGCCGCTCTTTTTCCTTTACTGGGAACACACTGGCAGGAGGCTCTATGAATTTAACGAACCACTTTCTGGTTGCTATGCCCGGAATGAAAGACCCCTACTTTCAAAATTCGGTAATTTACCTTTGTGAACACAACGACGAAGGTGCGATGGGCTTAATGATCAACGCCCCTATTGATGTGACTGTCGGAAGCATGCTTAAACAAGTTGAGGTTGATTCTGAGCAGCCGAAATCCAACCAAGCAAGTCTTGATAAGCCAGTATTGAACGGTGGGCCGGTCGCAGAAGACCGTGGGTTTATTTTGCACAAACCTAAAGGCAGCTATCAATCCAGCATCAACATGACAGATCAAATCTCGGTAACAACCTCAAAAGATATCTTGATGGTGCTGGGCACAGAAGATGAGCCGATGAATTATTTAGTCGCACTTGGGTATGCAGGATGGGAACCGGGACAACTGGAAACCGAACTTACCGAGAACTCATGGTTAACCGTTGAAGCCGACCCGAAGGTCATCTTCGATACACCGATTTCTGACCGCTGGAAAGTTGCCGTGCAGATGTTAGGCATTAATGCGGCTCAGCTTTCAGCTGACGCTGGTCACGCCTAGCTCAAATCAGTATATAAACTCTCAAACACAGATTAATTGGGAAACCCCATGTCACGAACAATTATGGCATTTGACTACGGAACAAAAAGTATCGGTAGTGCGATAGGACAAGAAATCACGGGCACCGCAAGCCCTCTAAAAGCCTTTAAAGCCAAAGATGGCATCCCCAACTGGGACGATATTGAAAAGCAAATAAAAGAGTGGCAGCCGAACCTTATTGTGGTTGGCCTTCCTACCGACCTTCATGGTAAAGATCTAGCAACCATCACACCTAGAGCAAAGAAGTTTGCCAACCGCCTAAAAGGGCGCTTTGGTGTCGATGTTGAATTGCATGATGAGAGATTATCAACCGCAGAAGCAAGAGCTGACCTTTTTGACATGGGTGGCTATAAAGCATTAAGTAAGGGCAATGTGGATAATCAGTCCGCTGTTGTTATTCTAGAAAGTTGGTTTGAAGCACAATATTCTTAACGAAAATTAAGTGAGCAAAAATTGAACTAATTTGTGATCCCGCACGAATTTCACGCCGTAATGTCGATGCAATTCAAAATCAGAACGTGGGAGTTCACATGAAAATTTTTCTAGCAATCTTCGCCGCTCTAACCATTTCAGCATGCAGTTCAATGGGTGGTTCAGCGGGTTACACTGGCGAACAATATCCAACTAAAATTAAATTAGAGAAAGAGCGTGGCTACTCGAACGACAACAACCGTTTTGCTCATCACTAATTTATTCACTTCATAAAAAACCCGCATCTTAAGCGGGTTTTTTATTTGCACCAGACACTAGGCATTCAACCTAACCCATGTCTATCTTCACCCCAGCCAAAGCACCAGTCCCGTAGTCATCATCTCCACGTCTGGTTTTTAGCATCAAACGTAAGTCATTAGCAGAGTCAGCACTGTGAAACGCATCCTCTTCGCTGATCTTACCTGCTACAACTAAATCGTACAAAGCTTGATCAAAGGTCTGCATACCAATCTCTTTCGATTTCGCCATTGTTGCTTTTAGCTCGTGCAGTTCACCGCGACGAATCAAGTCAGACACTCGGGGGCTGTTGAGTAAAATCTCAAACACACCATGACGCCCGCTGCCATTCTTATCACGGATGAGTTGCTGAGCGACGACACCACGTAGGTTCATCGACAGATCAAACAAAAACTGTTCTTTCTGCTCTTTCGGCACCAAGTGGAGAATACGCTCTAACGCTTGGTTAGCGTTATTGGCGTGCAAGGTTGCCATACACAAGTGACCAGTCTCAGCAAAAGTCATCGCGTATTCCATGGTCTCACGGCTACGAATTTCACCAATCAAAATCATATCTGGTGCTTGGCGTAACGAGTTCTTAAGCGCAACTTCATAGCTCTCGGTGTCGAGTCCAACCTCACGTTGCGTCACGATACACTTTTTATGTTCGTGGACAAATTCAATAGGGTCTTCAACCGTCAATATATGACCGGAACGATTGGTGTTACGATAGCCTGTCATTGCAGCCATTGAGGTCGATTTACCAGAGCCAGTCGCCCCAACCACCAGCACAAGTCCGCGCTTAGCAATTGAAAGGTCCTGTAGTACATCAGGAAGCTTTAATTGCTCAAAGGTTGGGATGTTAGTCTCGATGCGTCGAATGACCGCTCCTGGTAGCTCTCGCTGAAAAAACGCACTGACACGAAAACGACCAAAATCACGCACAATAGCAAAGTTTGCCTCACGCGTTTGCTGATACTCATCACGTCGGTCTTGTTCCATCATCGCATCAAGTAATTGAGCAACCTGAGCCGCATTCAGCTTATCTCCTTGAGGTCGCAATTCACCATCAACACGAAACAGGATAGGCGCATCAACGGTGATATAAAGATCCGATGCTTTTTGAGACAGCATCCCTTCAAGGATTTGATTCAATTCCATTTTGTTCACCTTGATTAAAACATTGAGGTTTCAATTTCGATCTTTCTCTCGACCTCTTCCGAATCAACCAAGCCTTGAGCTATTAGCTGCTTCGCGTTTTGCTCCATGGTTTGCATACCATGTGCTGCACCCGTTTGAATGATCGAATACATCTGCGCAACCTTGTCTTCACGAATCAGGTTTCTGATCGCAGGTGTCGCCATCATGATTTCATGACACGCGATACGACCGCCACCAATACGCTTTAGCAGCTTCTGAGCAATCACAGAGCGCAACGACTCGGACAGCATTGAACGCACCATGTCTTTGTCGCTACCCGGGAATACATCGATAATACGGTCTATAGTTTTAGCCGCGGAGCTGGTATGCAAAGTACCAAAAACCAAGTGACCAGTTTCTGCTGCGGTTAGCGCTAAGCTAATGGTCTCTTGGTCACGAAGCTCACCCACAAGAATAACGTCTGGGTCTTCACGTAACGCGCTGCGCAGCGCCGCTTTAAAGCTGTGAGTATCACGATGAACTTCACGCTGGTTAACAAGGCATTTATTGTTGGTATGAACGAATTCAATTGGGTCTTCGATCGTCAGGATGTGCTTATTGTGGTTGCGGTTTACATAATCAACCATCGCCGCGAGAGTCGTCGATTTACCAGAGCCAGTAGGGCCAGTGACAAGCACTAAACCTTTTTCGTAGTTAGCAATCTTTTCAAAGATCTCAGGCGCACCTAACTCATCTAAAGTTGGGATCTCTACAGGGATAGTTCGAAAGACAGCTGAGCAACCACGTGCTTGGTTAAAAGCATTCACACGGAAACGGCCAACATTGGGTAATTCAAAAGAGAAATCGACTTCCAATTTTTCTTCAAACTCACCGCGTTGTGAATCGCTCATGATCTCAAAAACCAAACGATGCACATCAGCATGACTCAAAGCTGGGATTCCAAGCTTCCTTACTTCACCATCTATACGTACCATTGGAGATACACCCGCAGAAAGATGTAGATCTGACGCGTTATGCTTTACACTAAAATCTAGTAACTCAGTGATATCCATTTATTTTCCCTTAAGTAAAGTCAGCTATGAGTAGTATTCAACAAAATATCGAACAAATCACCTCACAGATTCGTAGTGCTGAGCAAAAGTGCGGACGAGCTCCAGACTCCGTGCAACTTTTGGCCGTCAGCAAAACTAAACCTATTGATGCAATTCTAGAAGCCGCACTTGGAGGTCAAGTTGCCTTTGGTGAAAACTATGTTCAAGAAGGTGTTGATAAAGTAAAACACTTTTCAGAACAACATTCTAACCTAAATTTAGAGTGGCATTTTATTGGTCCAATTCAATCCAATAAAACCCGCCCAATCGCGGAAAGCTTCCAATGGGTGCATTCCATCGATCGCGATAAGATCGCACAAAGGCTTAATGATCAACGTCCAAGCGCACTTCCACCTTTGCAAGTTTTGATTCAGGTAAACACCAGTGGTGAAGAGTCCAAGTCTGGAACGTCAGAAGAGACAGTTTTTGCACTCGCGGAGTTGATTTCATCGCTCCCCAACCTCACCTTAAGAGGATTGATGTCGATTCCTGCAAACGTATCTGACTATCAATCTCAGCTTAATGCATTTTCTCAACTGGCAGAGCTTAAAGACAAGCTAGCCGCGAAGTATTCAGACATTGATACCCTTTCGATGGGGATGAGTGGTGATATGGATGCAGCAGTTGAGGCTGGTAGCACAATGGTTCGCATTGGAACGGCTATTTTCGGCGCTCGTGATTACGCGAAATAGCCGTTGTAACCAACCAACGATAAGTACAAGTATTGATACCGCTTCGCCTTATCCGCGCAGCGACACGCTCAGGATTTTATATATGGAACATAAAAACATCGCCTTTATTGGGGCGGGAAACATGGTTCGCTCAATTGTAGCGGGCTTGGTAGCGAGTGGTTACCCAGCGCAAAAGATTACTGCTACAGCACCTTCAGAAACCAGAAGGCTGCCGTTAGAACAAGAATACGGCATCAATACCACCAGCGATAATATTACAGCAGCAGAGCAAGCAGACGTTGTGGTGTTATCAGTGAAACCACAAATGATGGCTAATGTATGTAACCCCTTACAAGATATCGACTTCAGTAACAAACTGGTTATCTCCATTGCCGCGGGTATTAGTGCGAATCGACTCAATGAGATGTTAAACTGCCAACTGAACCTTGTACGTGTGATGCCAAACACGCCATCACTGCTTGGTAAAGGGATGAGCGGTCTTTATGCTGATTCAACGGTCAGCCAAGATGATAAAGACTTCGCTTCTCAACTAATGCAAGCTGTAGGTGAGGTAAGCTGGGTTGAACAAGAGTCTGGCATCAACAGCATCATTGCGGCGGCGGGGAGTGCTCCAGCTTACTTCTTCCTGTTTATGGAAGCGATGCAAGCAGAAGCGGTCAACCAAGGCTTCGACCAAGAAACCGCTCGTAAATTAGTTCAGCAGTCTGCATTAGGCGCGGCAGAGATGGTGGTAGCGAATCCAAATACTGAATTATCTACACTGCGTGAACAAGTGACATCAAAAGGCGGCACGACCGCAGAAGCACTGCGCACGTTTAACGAACATCAACTATCAGACATCGTAGCAAAAGCCATGCAAGCGGCGGTTGCTCGAGCTGAAGAGATGGAAAAACTGTTTTAAGCATTTTGTCGCTTCAATTTATACCTAAGCGACAAGTAAATCCGAAAAAGGAAACAATATGAACTCGATGAGCTTTCTGATCTCGACCGTTTTTGATCTTTACATCATGGTTGTGATCTTGCGTATCTGGCTACAAGCATCACGTGCAGATTTCTACAACCCATTCTCACAATTCATCGTAAAAGCGACACAACCGGTTGTTGCCCCACTACGCCGAGTTATTCCATCAATTGGCAGCCTTGATCTGGCGACGGTTGTTTTTGCTTATGTGCTGTGTGTACTTAAGTTCGTTGCTCTAAACCTTATTATCTCTGGCGGCGCTGCCGTTTTCGATATTAGCTTCCTTATCTTTGGCGCACTTTCTCTGCTCAAAGCGGCTGGTGGTTTAATTTTCTGGGTTCTACTTATCCGTGCAATCCTAAGTTGGGTAAGCCAAGGTCGTAGCCCAATCGAGTACGTGTTCCATCAACTGACTGAGCCAATGCTAGTACCTATCCGCCGTATCCTTCCAGACATGGGTGGTTTCGACCTAAGCGTGTTGGTTCTGTTCATTGTTCTGCAATTTGCGAACTTCCTAATGGGCGACATGATTGGTCCTATTTGGTATCAGCTATAATTCAAGTACGAACATTAGGTACTTTGACGATGCCAAAAGCGGTTTGGGCCGAGGAAGACGATATTCTTCTTAGGCTCTATATCCAACCCAAAGCAAGCCGAGACAAAATTGTCGGCTTGCACGGTGAAGAACTGAAAATTGCCATTACTGCACCACCGGTTGATGGCAAAGCCAATGCCCATTTAGCGAAATACCTTGCGAAACAGTTTAAGGTCGCCAAAGGGCAAATTAAGATAGAGAAGGGAGAGCTAGGTAGGCATAAGCAAGTTCGAATATGCTCGCCAAGCCAAATCCCAACTGAAGTCAAAGCCATCCTATGATGGCTTTTTGCTATTTATTGGAGTCACTATGCGTCTATGGATTACAGCACTACTCACCGCTCTTGTTGCCTTACCGAGCTCAGCAGGACAGTTTAAGAACATTAAGGATGTCGAGGTTCATTACTCGGCTTTTAATTCTACGTTTTTAACTGCGCAAGTCGCTAAGCAATACAAACTTAAGCGAAATGGATACTCAGCAATCCTCAACATCAGCGTGTTAGACAAGGCTTCCCTAGGCAAGCCTGCTACAACGGCTAAAATTACGGGAACAGCGAAGAACCTCGTTGGAAACACCCGAACTTTGAAGTTTCGAGAAATCAAAGAAGGTGATGCGATTTATTACCTTGCTGAGTTCCCTGTAACTCACGAAGAGAACATCACCTTTAACATCGATGTTAACGCAGGCTTGAAAGGCACAGGCCCACTGCGCTTCACTCAGAAATTCTATATAGAAGAGTAAGCTATCCCTTACTTTTCATTTATTCACTTATTAGAGTCACATTCCCATGAGCAAGATTGTTTTAGCAACAGGCAACCAAGGTAAAGTTCGCGAGATGGCAGGCATTCTGTCTGAGTTTGGTTTTGACGTGGTCGCACAAAGTGAATTGAACGTTTCAGAAGTCGCTGAAACGGGGACAACTTTCATTGAAAATGCCATCATCAAGGCTCGCCATGCTGCGAAAGAGACAGGGCTGCCAGCGATTGCTGACGACTCAGGTTTAGAGGTTGATTTCCTTAAGGGTGCTCCGGGCATCTACTCAGCGCGCTACTCAGGTGAAGGGGCTACGGATAAGCAAAACATTGAAAAACTGCTTGATGCCATGCAAGGTGTGGAAACTGAAAAGCGTACCGCTCGTTTCCACTGTGTGTTGGTGCTCATGCGTCACGAAAACGATCCAACACCATTGGTGTGTCACGGTAAATGGGAAGGTCGCATTCTGACTGAAGAGCACGGTGAGAATGGCTTTGGCTACGATCCTGTATTCTTTGTACCAGAAGATAACTGTGCATCTGCTGAACTCGAATCTACACGTAAAAAGCAGCTTTCACACCGCGGTAAAGCCCTTGCTTCACTATTCGAAGCAATCAAAGAGCAAGCTCTGTAATGCACGATACAGCGCTTATACCACCAGCACTTAGTCTCTATGTACACATCCCATGGTGTGTACAAAAGTGTCCATATTGTGATTTCAACTCACACGCTCTGAAAGCCGAGATTCCTGAAAAAGAATACATTGATGCTCTGCTTGAGGATCTCGATACTGATATCGAAAAATACCAACTCAATGACGCACCTCGTCCACTGCACTCGATCTTTATTGGTGGTGGTACTCCGAGCCTATTCTCTCCAGAAGGAATTGGTCGATTGCTGCAAGGTATTGAACAACGCATCCCGTTCAAACCGGAAATCGAGATAACCATGGAAGCCAACCCTGGCACCATTGAAGCTGAGCGTTTTGCTGGTTATCAAAAAGCAGGGGTTAGTCGAATCTCGGTGGGCGTGCAAAGTTTTGAGCAAGAGAAACTGGAAAGACTTGGCCGTATTCATGGGCAAGATGAAGCGGTTAACGCCGCTCATTTAGCACATAAAATAGGATTAAATAGCTTCAACCTAGATCTAATGCACGGCTTACCGGATCAAAGCATTGATCAGGCCTTGGCTGATTTGGACAAAGCGATCGAGCTCGATCCTCCACATTTGTCTTGGTATCAGCTAACAATAGAACCTAACACCATGTTCTATTACAAAACGCCAAAGCTACCTGACGATGATGACCTTTGGGATATCTTCGACTTAGGCCATAAAAAGCTCGCAGACGCAGGTTATGTACAGTACGAAATTTCAGGCTACAGCAAGCCGGGGTATCAGTGTCAGCATAATCTCAACTACTGGCGCTTTGGTGACTACCTAGGTATTGGCTGTGGCTCTCATGGCAAGCTGAGCTTTGCAGATGGACGTATTGTTCGCACTACTAAGGTTAAACACCCTAGAGGCTACCTAGCAGCGTATCAGAACCTGGTGAAGCCTTACCTATCTGATGAGTTTGAAGTGCCAAATGAAGACCGCCCTTTTGAATTCTTTATGAACCGCTTCAGACTAATGGAAGCGTGTCCAAAACAAGATTTCGTTGATACAACGGGGCTTGATTTTGACGCTGTCCATTCAACGATTGAGTGGGCAAAAGAGCTAGGTTACTTGAATGAAACCGACACGCACTGGCAGATCACAGAAAAAGGGAAGCTATTCCTCAACGATTTGCTGGAAGCCTTTATGGCAGAAGAAGACGAATAGATTCGAGATTTATTGTGTAAGGGTTGGCTTTAGAGTCAACCCTTTTTGTTTTATGAACCCCTCTCGAAACGAAGCGCTCTATAGGACGAAATCTGTACTCGCATCTCGCACCTTTCTTCTAGAAAATAGAACGACCAATTCGCTCTGAAAGCAATTCCAACGCTTTAGTACCAGCAAGAGAGTTACCAGAAGGATCAAGCTCTGGAGACCATACAGCAATTGTCATCTCTCCCGGAACGATAGCGATAATACCGCCACCCACACCCGACTTACCCGGCATACCAACACGATAAGCAAACTCACCAGCTCCATCGTACAAACCACAAGTTGCAAGCAAAGCATTCAACTGCTTAGTTTGAACAGATGTGATGATCTCTTTCTTGGTTTGAACCGACACACCTTTGTTCGCCAAATAGCTAAAGGTTTTCGCCAAATCTACACACGTCATTTTAAGTGCACAAGCATGGAAGTAATTGTTGAGTACCGGAATAACATCGTTCTCAAAATTACCAAATGAACGCATCAAATAAGCAATGGCAGCATTACGATCGCTGTGCATCATTTCTGACGCCGCTACCACCTTGTCATACACAATATGAGTATCACCCGATAGCTGACGCACAAACTCTAACAAACGATGTCTCGGTGCTGACAGGCGGCTTTGTAGTAGATCAGCTACGACAATAGCACCCGCATTGATGAACGGGTTACGGGGGATACCATGTTCCATCTCAAGCTGAATCATAGAGTTAAAGGCTTGGCCAGAAGGCTCTTTGCCTACGCGTTGCCAAATTTCTTCAGGCTTATATAACACCATAGCTAAGGTCAGGCTCAAGGCTTTAGAGATGGATTGCACAGAAAAGGCTTCCTCTGCATCACCCGCTTGAATCACCTCACCTTCGTTTGTGTATACTGCAATCGCCAGTTTCTGGTTCGATACGCGTGCCAATGCAGGGATATAATCAGCGACCTTTCCCTGACCAATTAGGGGACGAACTTCGTCTAAGATCTCGGCCAAAATAGCTTGAGTTGGTTTCATGTGCGCTTACTTCTATATTGTTATTTTTGTAGGGGTGTAACGTTACTTTCTGTCCTTAAGCCTTTATAGCAATAAAAGCCTAAGGACAAAAAAGCCAACATTACAATAATGTTGGCTTTAATCAATCCCATAAAGTGTAGGGGTTAAATCCTAAGTCGGACTGCCCTTCACTTAATTTGATTCGGAGTTACTTAGTACGCTTGAACTTAATGTCCCAAACACCATGGCCTAAACGGTGGCCACGCGCTTCAAACTTAGTTAGTGGGCGCTCATCCGGACGAGGAATGTAATCACCATCTTCAGCGATGTTCTCGAAGCCTGGAGCTACGTTCATCACTTCAATCATATGTTCTGCGTAGTTTTCCCAGTCTGTTGCCATGTGGAAAATACCAGTATCAAGTTGAAGCTTACCGCGAACCATCTCTGCAAACTCAGCCTTAACGATACGACGTTTATGGTGACGAGCCTTGTGCCATGGGTCGGGGAAGAACAGTTGCAGTGTATGCAGGCTGCTATCTGGAATCATGTGTTCAAATACTTCTACAGCATCGTGACACATTACACGCAGGTTAGTTACGCCAGCATCGCGAGCTGTACCTAAACACGCACCAACACCCGGGCTATGAACTTCAATACCTAAGAAATTTTTCTCAGGTGCGTTCTTTGCCATTTCAACCAGTGATGCACCCATACCGAAGCCAATCTCTAGTACAACCGGGTTATCGTTGCCAAATACTTCTTTCCAGTTAAGAAGCTCTGGGTTGTAGTCGATACCCATTGTTGGCCAACATTCGTTCATCGCGTTCTCTTGGCCTTTTGTTAAGCGGCCTTCGCGGCGAACAAAACTACGGATCTTACGAACCAGTTTGCCGTCTTCAGTATATTCGTTAGTGGTCACTTCACTCATTGATTTTTGCCTGCACATTGATTAATCAAAGCGGGGATTATCCAAAGAATTGCCTCCGGTGCAAGTCTTTCCGTGGATAAATTCCCACACAATTTGTCTGTTTTACATCCAACGTTAAGTGTGGTGCAATTTCGCTTCTAATAATAGCAAAGCATAGAGCATGTCGTGACTCCTTTCGCAACCGCCATATTAAAATGGTATGACGCCTACGGGCGTAAAGAATTACCTTGGCAACAAAACAAAACCGCCTACACCGTTTGGCTATCTGAAATCATGCTTCAACAGACTCAAGTCGCCACGGTGATCCCATACTACCAGCGCTTCTTAGAACGCTTTCCAACGGTTATCGACCTAGCGAACGCCGAACAAGATGAGGTGCTCCACTTATGGACAGGGCTTGGTTATTACGCACGAGCTCGCAATCTACATAAAGCAGCCAAGATCGTTGCTGAGCAGTATGGTGGTGAATTTCCGCTTTCTATCGAAGAGATGAACGCGCTACCGGGAATAGGTCGCTCAACTGCAGCTGCAGTGCTGTCTTCCGTTCATAAGCTCCCTCATGCGATTCTTGATGGCAATGTAAAACGAACGCTTGCGAGAAGCTTTGCCGTTGAGGGTTGGCCGGGGCAAAAGAAAGTCGAGAACCAGCTTTGGGAATATGCCGAAGCACATACTCCGAAGAAAGATGTCGATAAGTACAACCAAGCAATGATGGACATGGGCGCGATGGTTTGTACCCGTAGCAAGCCTAAATGTACTCTGTGCCCGATTGAAAGCATGTGTGAAGCCAAGAAACTTGATAGACAACTCGATTTCCCGGGCAAGAAACCTAAGAAAGAAAAACCAGTAAAAGAAACATGGTTTGTGATTCTGTACCACGACAACCAAGTGTGGCTCGAACAGCGTCCTCAGTCTGGTATCTGGGGTGGATTGTTTTGTTTCCCTCAAAATGAAAACGCAGAGATCGAACATCAACTAGACCTTCGTTCGGTCAAAGACACTGAAACAGATTCGATAAAGACCATGATTGCGTTTAGGCACACTTTCAGCCACTACCACTTAGATATCACGCCAGTATTGGTGAAATTAGATAAACAACCAGATTTGATAATGGAAGGGACTAAAGGTCTCTGGTATAACTTATCAAAACCGGAAGAAATTGGCCTAGCGGCTCCAGTAAAGCTGCTTATTGAGAGCCTACCCTTTGAACTGAACGACGACGTTTGAATCAACGAACGCGATAAGAGGAACCACTATGAGCCGCACTGTATTTTGTGCTCGCCTTCAAAAAGATGCTGAAGGCCTAGATTTTCAACTTTACCCAGGTGACTTAGGTAAGCGTATCTTTGAGAACGTGTCTAAAGAAGCTTGGGGACAATGGCAAAGCAAGCAAACCATGCTTATCAATGAAAAGAAGCTAAACATGATGGATCCTGAGCATCGTAAACTTCTTGAAACTGAGATGGTTAACTTCCTTTTCGAAGGTAAAGATGTCGTAATTGATGGCTATACTCCACCAAGCGAATAAGACATTTATTTAAGCAATTTTTAATGACATCATGGTTAACGCTGCGATGTCATTTTTGTATGAGGAACTATGAAAAAGCTAAGTTACTTCCTAACAGCCATGTTATTAACTGGCTGCAGCCGTGAATTTGTCGAAAGCATTTATGATGTCAATTACGAGCCGACCAACCGATTTGTAAGTAATTTGGCGGAGCTACCCGGTCAATTTGAAAAAGACACGGGTGCCCTAGATTCCTTGATTAATAGCTTTTCTGGTAACATCCAAAAGCGTTGGGGCAGCAGTGAAGTAAAGATGGCTGGTAAAAGTAACTATGTGAAATACATAGACAATTACCTAAGCCGTTCCGAAGTTAACTTTAGCAAAGGCCTGATAACGGTAGAAACCGTCTCCTCTACTGAGCCTAAAAAACACCTCAAAAACGCGATCATGACAACGCTTTTGACGCCAGATGATCCGGCGCATGTTGACCTATTCTCTTCCAAAAGCATCAAGTTAGAAGGTAAGCCTTTCCTCTACAATCAAGTTGTTGACCAAGATAAAAAGCCCATTCAATGGACATGGCGTGCTAACCAGTTCGCTGATTACCTGATCGCTAACAACCTAAAAACCAAAGAAGTCGACTTTAAAAAATCCTACTACGTTGAGATCCCAATGGTGGCCGATCACGCCAGTCAGCGTAGTTATCAATACGCCGACATCGTTCGACGAGCATCGCAGCGTTATGACATTCCTGAAGACTTGATCTACGCGATTATCAAAACAGAAAGTAGTTTCAACCCCTACGCAGTGAGCTGGGCGAATGCATACGGTCTTATGCAGGTGGTACCTAAAACCGCAGGTCGAGATGTCTTTAAGTTAGTAAAGAACAAGCCAGGAGAGCCCAGCCCTGAGTATTTATTCAATCCAGAAAACAACATTGATGCTGGTACCGCATACTTTTACATACTCAAAAATCGTTATTTGAAAGATGTAAAACACCCGACAACGCTCGAGTACAGTATGATTTCAGCATACAACGGCGGCACTGGTGGCGTGCTCAACACCTTCAGTAAGGACAGAAAACGAGCAATGCGAGACTTAAACTCGCTGCAACCTAGCCAAGCGTATTGGGCACTTACTAAGAAACACCCAAACAAAGAGTCGCGCCGATACTTAGAAAAAGTAACAAAATTCAAGAAAGATTTTAACCAAGGCAAAACGTAAGCCTCACTTTTGAATAAAAAAACAACTAACGAACGTTTTTTTTAATTATTTTCAAAAAAGGTGTTGACGGTTATGCAGAAAATCCGTTTAATAGCGCTCCGTTGCCCGGATAGCTCAGTCGGTAGAGCAGAGGATTGAAAATCCTCGTGTCGGTGGTTCGATTCCGCCTC
>NZ_JAUJED010000043.1:0-1744 GCF_030442075.1 Vibrio sp. TMPB1044
TGTGATTACCGAGGGACGTTGACGGTCTAATTACCGAAGGACTCTGTCATAGTCTTATTAATAGTAGTCAACTATGACAGGTCTACTCCTATTCGATAATTGATGCCTCGGCACGAGCTTCCCGTAACTCTCTTGTATTCAGCTTTTCTTCAAGCCAGATGTTCCTTACTGTTGAGTGGCTAATCGAGATGTTAAAACGCTTTCTCATCTCACCACTGATCCTGATCGATGTTAGATGAGGCAATTTGAGCGTTAATGAGATGACGACATTTCGAGTCTTCTCATCGATACGGTTACTGTGCCTTGGTTGGCCATACATACGTTTCAAAGCTAATGGACCGTGTGCTTCGAGCAGCTGACTGTTGTTGTGAATGCTTTTGACAGAGCAACCGCTCTGTCGAGCAGCTTCTCTCACATTTCCTAACTCCTTGGCAAGTTCAATAGCATCGAGCTTTTTCTGAACTTCTTCCCCGTATTCTTTCCTAGAGCTAGGCTCAACGAGCTCTTTAATGGATAGCTCTCGGTCAGCAAAGTAAGCGGTGAAGTTACCATCAAGTTGCTTACGTAGCTCAACTTGTTGACTCACGATAGAGTGCCTTAACGGAGAGGTAATTTGGTACATTGCATTGCCATAACTGAAGGTATGGTCTCGACGGATTTTTCGATATTCTTTTTGGATACATATCGCATCGAGGTTTAGGTGCTTCGGAACAGGCCTATGTTCCGAGCGCATCTGCTTAGCGTTGACGGTGAGGGTTGTTGCCCAATACTCAGGGATGAAAGTGTTTTGTAGGTAGTCATTTGCGCTATTCATATCTGTGACCCCCGCCAGTCTTAACTCAGGGACGAGACGATCTTGGAACGTATCGAAGGCTCGTTCGATACGACCTTTGCCTTGAGGTGAGTTAGCAAAAATAATTTCTATACCAAGCTCTTCGCAGGCTCGTTGCATCTGGGAGAAATGGCAGCGTTTTGGTCCACCAAAAATACCAGCTCTATCGACATAAAGCGTTTTAAAAAGCCCTTTCTTCTCGATATAAGCCTTCATGACTTTGAGACACCCTTCGGTAGTTTCTGAAGGAAAGAACTCCGCATGAACGTCACTGGTTGCGTCATCAATCATAGCGATAAGGCAGGACTTTTTGTCCCCGAACCAAAGGTGTGGGCTGCCGTCCATTTGCAGCATTAAGCCTTCTGCTTCCATGCGCTCTCGTCGTCTTCTCACCTTCGAGCGCCGATGTTTAGCTCGTTTTACATGATGGATTTCGTGCGCCCAGGTACGAAGTGTCTCTCGCTTTACTTTGATGCCTTCAAACACTTCTAGCATGTCTGCCAAATGAAGCATGTTAAAGTCGTAATACTTGGTTTTTATCAGAGCTTGAACTTGCTTCTTTAAGGTCACGGGGATTTTATTAGCGGGTGCTCTTCCAGTGTTGCCATGAACAACGAAACGAATACCATCAGTACGGTATCGCCTGAGGTAACGTTCAATGGTTCGGTGGGATTTATTGAGCAGTTTCGAGGCGTTGAGAATAGAGATTTTGTTAAGTGCCACTTTAGCAATGACATCCACGGTAAGCTGGGATTTAGCGTCCATAACGATCATCCTATACACCCTTTGACTAATTCACAGTGATAGTCAAAGGATTACGTAAAAAGTAGGACCGTCAATTTCCCTCGGTAATTAAGCTAACGACAAAGTCGCTTGGTAGTTAAGGTACGACAGAATCGCTTGGTGATCACA
>NZ_JAUJED010000044.1:0-73957 GCF_030442075.1 Vibrio sp. TMPB1044
TGGACCCACCTGATTCCATGCCGAACTCAGAAGTGAAACACAATAGCGCCGATGGTAGTGTGGGGCTTCCCCATGTGAGAGTAGGACATCGCCAGGCTCAAAATTTATTTTCACTTTTCAAAAGTGAAGACAAAAAGTGTTATGAACGACTTGTCAGCGACGACAAGTAGTCCACTGCGGAGTGGTAGTTCAGTTGGTTAGAATACCGGCCTGTCACGCCGGGGGTCGCGGGTTCGAGTCCCGTCCACTCCGCCACTTATTCAGAGTTTCAGCTCTTTAAAACTGAAAATAGGGGTGTAGCTCCAATTGGCAGAGCAGCGGATTCCAAATCCGCGTGTTGGGAGTTCGAATCTCTCCACCCCTGCCATATACGAAGCCTCAGCAGAAATGCTGAGGCTTTTTTGCATTTGTTGCTTCTACGAAGCAATGTTGAGAGCTGGATCGCCAGCCCGGTCGAATCTCCGGAGTGCCGGCCCAGTCCACCCCTGCCATATTTAAGGCTCTAGACTGCGCGTCCCGGCAGAAATGCTAGAGCCTTTTTACTTTCTGAATCTAACATACGCCATTAGCAGAGCAGCGGATTCTCCTACTTACCAAAACAGCGCGTGTTGGGAGTTCGAGCGCCAGCCCGGTCGAATCTCCGGAGTGCCGGCTCAGTCCCCCCTGTTATATTTAAGGCTCTAGACTTGCGCGCCCCGGCAGAAATGCTCGAGCCTTTTGCTTTCTATGATTTGAACATTACCCTCTCTCCAAATGAAAATCCCTCTTTATCTTCAAAATATCATCCTCGATATGCACCTATTTCCTAATGACGACTAGTATGAAAATAGAGATCATTTATTTGGAATTGTTATGAGGTTATTTTGTACATCAGCTCTTATCTTTTGTTCGTTTTACGTATCGGCAACCCCATGGGAAAAAGAAAAGAGCCCGACAAGAAATTCAACCTCATCTATCGGTAGTTACGCTAATGGCTGTCTAGACGGTGCGCAGGCTTTGCCAATTGACGGTCAAGGTTACCAAGTGATTCGTCCTCAGAGAGAGCGCTACTATGGACATACAGAGGCCATTCAGTTTATTGAAAGGCTAGGTGTGACCGCGAGCGAACAGCTCAACACTAATTTATTGGTTGGTGATATTTCTCTACCTCGAGGAGGGCGCTTTTCGTCTGGTCATTCAAGTCACCAGACTGGCTTGGATATTGATATATGGTTAAGGCTCACCGATAAGAGGCTGTCCGAAAATGAACTCGCTGTTCCTAAGCCAATCAGCGTTGTCGATCTTACCAACTACAAATTGCGCAAATCGAATTGGACTGATGATCACTTCCAAGTCATTCGCTATGCCGCGAAAGATGAAAAAGTGGTACGTATTTTTGTTCATCCAGTGATTAAGCAAACCCTTTGTGAACAAGAAAGCTCTGACGCTAATGATAGAGCTTGGTTAGGCAAAATAAGGCCTTGGTGGGGGCATCATTCACATTTTCACGTTCGTTTAAAGTGTCCTGAAGGCAGTTCAAATTGTATAGCTCAAGCAAACCCTCCTCAAGGTGATGGCTGTGGAGATGAACTTGCCAGTTGGGCTCCAAAGACCATTCCAGTTCCACCTCCCCCAAAAGTAGCGAAAAATAAGAAAAAGAAAAAAGTTAAAGTGATGCCAAGTCAGTGTTTGGCCTTGATATCGAATAAGTAATCCTGTTAATCGAGGCTTTTTACAGTGGTACAGCCACTGGTTTTCTCGACTCTAAAACTGGAGAAATATCACACTTTTGTCTAGTGTTTATAAACACGAGATTAAGAACATCGTTTGATATTAATAAAACTAATAACGCTATCAGCAAGGGCGATGACGAATTTGACACGGCTTGGTCAAGGGTGGAGTGTTTTTGGGGTGAAAGATGCGGCTTATATGCAGTATGTAAAATCAGAGTCTGATACCCGTAGATAGATAATTCAAGGATAAGACTATGACTATGATTTGTGCAAAGGAATTTTCAGGATGGTTAAGACATAGGTTCAACGCTGAAAGTTCGGGTATTTCTATTTCGAGGGATGACATCACTCAATTGACGGGCAGACAACGTTTAGACCCTAGCTTCGTAAATGATGTGCACTATGAATTGATGCAGTATGGAATGGCATTTGTGACAGATACCAGCAGGGAAAACTTTTATCTTGTTCCTGTATCTCAGTCGATAAACTGGCGAGAGAGACTCGAGTACCAATTTGAAAAAGAGCTCTTCTGCAATATTTACCCAATCGAAAAATCAGGTTAAAAAAAAGGTTCAACTTATGGTTAAGTTGAACCTTTCTTCTTTTAGGTCAAGCCTTGAATGATAACAAACTTCTCTAGTAGCTCATCTTCAGTTTCAATATGGTTTGGATCAGTGATGATGCACTTGGTAATTGGGCATACAGACTGACACGTTGGCTTCTCATAGTGACCTTTACATTCAGTACATAAATCTGGGTCGATTTCGAAAATGCTGTCACCCATAGTTATTGCGCCGTTTGGGCATTCAGGGTCACACATATCGCAGTTTATGCACTTGTCAGTGATTAACAGAGCCATTGCTTTCTTCTCAGTTGAGTTTCTAAGTAAAGTTACTTACCTGAAGCGTTACGTGTATCTTGGCCTTCGCTCAAGTTACGCATCAGTAAGCCATACTCTAAGTCTAGATCTGCTGGTACCGGAATAAAGACAAAGTGACCGTTACCTTTTGCGTCTTCGACAGCTTCAGATTTACGGTTTTCCATAACTTCCAGTTTGAAAACAACGTTACCTTTCGGTGTCATCATTTCTAAGCTGTCACCAACTAGGAATTTATTCTTCACTTCTACTTCCGCTAGGTCACCGCGGCGCTTACCTGTGAATTCACCAACAAACTGTTGAGTGTCAGAGATAGAGTAACCGTACTCGTAGTTTTGGTAAGTGTCGTGAGTATGGCGACGTAGGAAGCCTTCAGTGTAGCCGCGGTGCGCTAGGCTCTCTAGTGTACCCATTAGGCTTTCATCAAATGGCTTGCCTGCTACGGCGTCATCGATAGCTTTACGGTAAACCTGTGCTGTACGAGCACAGTAGTAGAAAGACTTAGTACGGCCTTCGATTTTCAGTGAGTGAACACCCATCTTCGTTAGACGCTCAACGTGCTGGATTGCACGAAGGTCTTTTGAGTTCATGATGTAAGTACCATGCTCATCTTCAAACGCAGCCATTTTCTCTTCAGGCTTGTGTGACTCTGAAAGTAGAACCACTTCATCTGTTGGTTTACCTAGACCTAGTGTGTTGTCTGGACGTTCGTCTTGAACTTCAACATCCTGAATCTCAACACCAGTAGGGTTTGCTTCAACGATTTGACCGTTTTCGTCTTCTTTTGCCGCTTCTGTTTTGTATTCCCAACGACAAGCGTTAGTGCAAGTACCTTGGTTAGGATCGCGCTTGTTCATGTAACCAGAAAGTAGACAACGACCAGAGTACGCCATGCAAAGTGCACCGTGAACAAAGATTTCTAGTTCTGTTTCAGGACAGTGTTCGCGGATCTCTTCGATCTCTTCAAGTGATAGCTCACGAGATAGGATGACACGCTCAACGCCTTGTGTAGCCCAGAATTTTACCGTTGCCCAGTTTACAGCGTTAGCTTGAACTGAAAGGTGGATAGGCATTTCAGGGAATGCTTCACGAACCATCATAATAAGACCAGGATCAGACATGATAAGAGCGTCTGGGCCCATATCAACAACTGGCTTAAGGTCGCGAATGAAAGTTTTTAGTTTAGAGTTGTGTGGCTGAATGTTACATACAACATATAACTTTTTGCCTTGAGCATGAGCTTCATCGATACCGATTTGTAGATTTTCGTGGTTGAACTCATTGTTACGAACGCGAAGGCTGTAACGTGGCTGACCCGCGTAAACTGCATCTGCGCCGTAGGCGAATGCGTAACGCATGTTTTTAAGGCTTCCTGCCGGTGATAATAGTTCAGGTACAAATGGTTTTTGTGTAGTCATTGCTTCGTTCTCTAATCTGATCTCAAGTCAGGTTGATACCACCAAGTGATATCAAAGGGGCGCAAATTTTACGCTAAAATGAGTTTGGTTGATAGCCCTAAAGATAGCAATGATATTAAGAAGAGAGTGAAGGGATAAATATACAGCGGGAAATGTAGGGAAAATAAGCTCAGGCACGGTGCACCTGAGCTTTGAAGTTACTTATTAAGCGTTTGGTTGAGTTAAGCCACCTAGTGATTCGAACAGGTTCGGAAGGAACACGCTGAACTCACCACATAGCAATGAGAAATCTGCATCAAAGCGTGCAGCTTGGTCCTCACGAGGAATATCGTCGTTTTCGTCTTTTAGTTCATCACTGAATTTTAGGCGTTTGATACTGCCATCTTCTGCAAGAATGAATTCAATACGGTCTTGCCAGTTGATAAGAAGTTTCGTCACCATCTTATTGGCTTCGATGTGGTTCTTAATTTCATCCGCTTCTAGTTCTTGCTTCTTAACTCGGACAATACCGCCGTCTTCTTGGATAGACTTTAACTCTGCTTCATCAAGCATAGTGATACCTTGAGGCGTATCGCCTGACTTAACCCATTCAGTTAACGTTGTTTCAATCGCTTGCTCTGGAATCGCAGGAACAACCGGTAGGCTACCCATTGTCTTACGTAGCAATGCCAATACATCTTCTGCTTTTTTATAGCTGCTCGCATCAACTACGATAAAGCCTTCTTTTGGCATGATCAGCGCGTAAGTGAAGTTGCTGCGGCTGAATGCGCGAGGAAGTAGATCAATGATGATGTCTTCTTTTAGGCTGTCTTTCTCTTTCTTTTTCAGAGGTGTGCCAGACTCTGCCTCAAGCGTTTCTACTTTTGCGTTCAATGATTCTTTGATCACAGAAGCCGGTAGCATTTTCTCTTCTTTCTTTGCACAGATTAGAATGCGGTTTTCTGATACGTGCGTCATCATATCGCCATGTCGACCCATTGCGTGTACCCAACCAAATTTCTGTTTGTCTTGGCTACCACAAGGAGTAAAACGGAATTCTTCAAGTTGTTTCTCTAGCTGATCTGCGTTGAAATCAATATCACGGTTGAAGCGATAGACTAGGCAATTTTTAAACCACATAATTTTTCTCATACCTTTTTAGAAGTGCTTCATGATATGAGATCTAATTCGATTTGTCCTTAGCTCTGTATCAAAAGTTATAAAGTGAAATGTTTGAGACAGTTATATGAAAATTTGTTTTCAAAGGTCACAAAAGTGTCATAATTAACTCAGATAATGCAATGCGTTGATTAAATACAAAGGCTATTCAATTATGTCGAGAAGGATTCTGGTTGTTGAAGATGAAGCACCTATTCGTGAGATGCTGTGTTTCGTGCTTGAACAAAAAGGCTACCAAGCAGTAGAGGCTGAAGATTACGATACAGCGGTAAACAAGCTATGTGAACCTTTCCCAGATCTAGTATTACTAGATTGGATGCTACCTGGTGGTAGCGGGATAAACTTTATCAAGCACATGAAGCGTGAAGAGTTAACTCGCAACATCCCAGTGGTGATGCTGACGGCTCGTGGCGAAGAGGAAGATAAGGTTCGTGGTTTAGAAGTGGGTGCTGATGACTACATTACCAAACCATTTTCACCCAAAGAGCTCGTCGCTCGTCTGAAAGCGGTTATCCGCCGTGTAACACCAACGGCATTGGAAGATGTGATTGATGTTCAAGGTCTTAAATTAGACCCAGTATCACACCGCGTTACCGCAAGCGAAGGTCCAGTTGATATGGGGCCAACAGAATTCAAAATGCTGCATTTCTTTATGACACACCAAGAGCGTGTATACAGTCGAGAGCAGCTGCTTAACAACGTTTGGGGTACTAACGTTTACGTTGAAGACCGCACGGTTGATGTACATATTCGACGCCTGCGTAAAGCGCTTGAATCTGCAGGTCACGATAAGCTAATCCAAACGGTTCGTGGCGCTGGCTACCGTTTTTCTACAAAGGCTTAATGTGGCTTCGCTGCCCAGTTTACGGAGTCCTGAATGGTTGAAAAGTTAACCTGGAAAAAGCTGGCTTGGGAGCTGGCTTTTTTTTACGCACCATGGGTTTTAGTCGGATGGATATTCGGTTATCTACCTTGGTTACTGCTGGCTGCTACGGTATTGCAGCTCGGCTGGCATCTACACAACCAAATGCGTTTGTCCGCGTGGTTGTGGGATGAGAAGCGTCTAACACCACCTTCAGGCTCTGGAAACTGGGAATCTTTGTTTAACGGTATTTATCGTATGCAGCAGAGACAGCGTCGCAAACGTAAAGAACTGACCAACCTTATTCGCCGTTTCCGCAACGGTGCAGAATCCCTTCCCGATGCCGTTGTGGTATTTCGTGGCGAAGGCAATATCGTTTGGTGTAACAAACTGGCTCAGTATTTGTTGGGCTTTCGTTGGCCAGACGACTCTGGACAACCGATCTCGAATTTGATCCGCACTCCAGATTTTATTAAGTACCTGAATAAGCAAGATTTCTCTGATCCATTAGAGATGCCTTCGCCACTTAATGTAGAGCGTATGCTCGAGCTGCGTATCGTGCCGTATACCGAGGGCGAACACCTGATGGTAGTACGTGATGTTACTCAGCTAAAACAACTGGAAGGCATGCGTCGTAACTTCTTCGCTAACGTATCTCATGAGCTACGTACTCCAATGACCGTACTTCAGGGCTACCTTGAAATGACGGAAGATCCAGATATGATCGTTGGGCCTATGTGGCCTAAAGCTCATGGTGTGATGACCGAGCAATTGAATCGCATGAACAGTCTGGTTAATCAACTACTCACGCTTTCTAAAATTGAAGCTGCGCCAATGCATGAGCTCGATGAAGTGGTCAACGTTCCGGCGATGCTTGAGGTTCTTGAAAAAGAGGCTGCAAGCCTAAGTGGTGAGCGTGAGCATAAGCTGGAATTTGATATCGATAAGAGCCTACGAGTTTTAGCTGATGAAGATCAACTGAGGAGTGCGATATCTAACTTGGTGTACAACGCAGTGAAATACACACCACCGGGCGCTACGGTTAAGGTACGTTGGTATCAGACTAGTCAAGGTGCCTGCTTAGACGTGTCAGATACGGGGGATGGTATTGAACCTCAGCATTTACATCGACTCACAGAGCGTTTCTATCGTGTAGATAAAGCCCGTTCACGTGATACTGGTGGTAGTGGTCTTGGATTAGCTATTGTGAAACATGCGCTTAGTCACCATGACTCACATTTAGAAATTCAAAGTGAAGTGGGTGTCGGTAGCCGCTTCTACTTCACGCTTCCAAATCGATTGACTGTGTCATGATTTCTCTCATACGCAGGGTGCGTTTCCCCGTCAGTTCATTGTTAGCGTTGGCTTTGGTTAACTCTGTCCATGCAGAACAAGGTGTCGATTCTCTTCCTGATTATTCTAAGGTTCCAGGCATTTCCGGGAGTTTATTGTCGGTAGGTTCGGATACCTTGGCAGGCATGACAACGCTATGGGTGGAAGAGTTCAAGTCTTACTACCCGAATGTAAATGCTCAAGTCCAAGCATCTGGCTCTTCTACCGCTCCTCCAGCCTTAACCGAAGGTACTGCTCACTTAGGGCCAATGAGCCGACCGATGCGCCTAAGAGAAGTCGAAGCATTCGAAAGAGAGCATGGTTATAAGCCGACGGCACTGCGAGTTGCTATCGATGCCATTGGCATTTTTGTGCATCGTGATAACCCTATTGAAGGGCTCAATTTTCGCCAAATTGACGGTATATTTTCAGAGACACTGCGTTGCGGTGCAACGAAACAGCTAACCGATTGGCAAGATTTAGGAGTCGATCAGCCATGGGCAAAACATCGATTCCAACTGTTTGGTCGTAACTCCGTTTCGGGAACCTACGGCTATTTCAAACAAAACGCCTTATGCGGTGGTGACTTTAAGAACCGAGTCAATGAACAGCCAGGTTCTGCATCGGTTGTGCAGTCGGTCGCTTCATCAATCAGCGGGATTGGCTATTCGGGTATTGGCTATCGAGTGGCTGGCGTTAAGTTAATTCCTATTACCGAGCATGGTTCTGATTATGTAGAGCCGACTCGAGCGAATATCTTGAGTGGTGATTACCCTCTATCACGCTTTCTTTATGTATACGTGAACAAACACCCAGATAAACCGCTTTCTCCTGTTGAGAGAGAGTTCCTCACTTTTGTGTTCTCAAAGCAAGGGCAAGAACTGGTAGAGAAAGATGGCTATTTAGCGATACCGTCTGAGTTCGCAGAGCAAGAGTTGGCAAAAGTCGGGCTCTGATTGAGGCTACTACAAACTTAGAAAAGAAACATATGAACAGCTTGCGATGCCGCAGGCTGTTTTTATTTTGATGGTTCGTTATTTTAGCTTCAACAACCATCCAGCATTTTGCCAACGTCGTTGCTCTTCTCTGAGTTCATAATCAAGCAGTTGGTTATGGGCCAACCAGTCGCTGTTAGATCCTTTCAATTCCCAGTTATCCTGTTGTTTTATAGTTAGCGATACGTCTGGGGCCTGTGCTTGATTTCGCTGACGGTTGAGTAAGATAGCGAGTCTCAATACACGAATCAGCAGGGTGATTTGTTGCAGGGTAAACAGAGAAAGTTCCGGCAAATCTTGTAGCTTGAGCGCTTTTCTTTGATAGCGAACCAATGTTGATATAAGACGTTGTTGCTCAGTATTAAAGCCTGGCATTGTCGTGTGCTTAAGTAGATAAGCCGAATGGCGATGATAGCCTTGGAATGCAATACTTTGTCCTACCTCATGAAGTAATGCAGCCCAACTAAGCAGATCATACAGCTCATTAGTGACCGCCGTTGTCACTTGAGGTTGTATTTGTTTCAGCAATGAAAGAGAGAGTTCTTTCACTTTCTTGCCATGAGTTACGTCTACATGGTATCGAGAGATGAGCGTTTCGGCAGTTCTTGTTCGAACACCTATATCTTTAAATCGATCCTCCATGTCATAAAGAACGCCTTCTCTCAGGGCTCCATCAGAAAAATGTAACTCTTTGATGTCTAGCGTATCCATGGCTGCTGAAAGAATGGTAACGCCAGCAGCAAACACTGGCTTTCTCTCATCACTTAAACCTGAAAGATTTAAGGTTTTGGATGATGAAAATTCACATAAGTGATTCTTTAAATAGGACAGGCGTTGGGGCGTAATGAGGCCATCGGTGAACCCTAAGCCAATGAGTACCTCTTTTATTGATTTAGCCGTCCCTGATGAGCCAAAGGCGATTTCCCAAGGGGCTTTTGTATATTCTTCAATTAATGGCATCAATAGACGAGTAGCCGCGGTATTAGCATCTGAGAAGTGTTTTGAGGTTAGCCCTCCGTCAGCAAAGAAACGTTGAGTGAAACTGACGCATCCCATAGGTAAACTGCGCATAATTAAGGGAGTAAAACCTTGTCCTGCGACGAGTTCGGTACTCCCTCCACCAATATCAATAACCAATTTAGATTCAGAGGCGGTTTGAGTGTGTTCTACGCCGTTATAGATTATTCGAGCTTCTTCTTGACCGGAAATGATCTCGATTGGAAAAGGGAACAATGGTTTAGCTTGCTCTAAGAAGTCTTTAGCGTTTTTGGCTTTTCTTAGAGTATGAGTCGCAACAACTCTGACATCATCAAGTTCAAAATCTGCTAGTCGCTCTGCGAATACTTTAAGGCATTCTAGGCCTCGCTCGATAGCGCTTTCGGATAGGAAGTTACGTTCATCCAATCCATTACCTAATCTCACTTTCTGTTTGTGTCTGCTGACTAATTGCAGGTGTTGATCGAATACTCGGGCAACTACCATGTGAAAGCTGTTCGAGCCCAAGTCTATAGCGGCAATACATCGAGAATGTCTGTTATCAATTAGCGGCATGATTTCTTCTCTTGTTTGTACTTCTTGCGAGCAAGTTTCTCCATACGTTTAATATAGTGGTAAGTGGAGAGTTGTGACGTCGGGTAATCAAGTGGGTTAGCTGGTGGTTGTATGTAAGGGTTGCTCATCGATTGGTCTAACACTCGAGCTTTGTTACTGTCATCGAAATGAAACTCGGTGATATCGATGATGGTTTGCTTGATCTTTGGATCTAAAATTGGGGCTGCAACCTCGATGCGGTGATCAAAGTTTCGTGTCATCCAGTCAGCAGAGGAGATATAGACTTTCGGCTTTCCAGCGTTACTAAATATCATTACTCTCGGGTGTTCGAGAAAACGATCGACCACACTGACAATCTCAATATGGTCACTGATGTTGGGTATGCTAGGGACAAGAGAGCACATGCCGCGAATGACCATTCTCACTTTTACATTGGCTTGGCTGGCCTGATAGAGTTTTTCAATGATCTCTCGATCAACCAAGTTGTTGAGTTTTAGAGTGATGCTTGCGGGCTTACCTTCTAACGAATTTTGTATTTCATTATCTATCAACTGGTAGAGGCGTTTTCTTGTATTCTTTGGTGACACAATCAGTTGTTTGAACTGTGACTTTTGATAAGGGTTTTCAATATATTTAAAGACTTGTCTCACCTCTTGAGTCAAATCTTCATTCGCAGTGAGCAGAGAAAAATCGGTATACACGCGCGCTGTAACTTCATGAAAGTTACCGGTGCCAATATGGGTATAATACTCTGTATGCTTGCCTTCTTTTCGTTTAATGAGCAGCAGCTTGGAGTGAATTTTTAAGCTCGGGATGCCATGGATGACTTTTACACCCGCTTCTTGAAGTTTCTTGGTCCATTGAATATTGGCTTGCTCGTCAAAGCGGGCTTGCAGCTCGACAACCACGGTGACCTTTTTACCATTGTGCGCAGCGTCGATGATCGAGCTGAGGAGTTTTGAGCCTTCCGCAACACGGTAAACATTTATTTTGATGGAGGTTACCTTGGGATCAAAGGAAGCCTGCCTAACAAGTTCAGTGATGTGATTAAAGGTGTGATAAGGGTAATGGAGTAAGATGTCACGCGCTTTGATTGCTTCGAAATAGTTTGGGTAGTGGTTGAAATGCGCGCACTTAATCGCGGGTAGTGGGCGATTAACTAAATCACGTCGGTTAAGGCTTGGGAACTCAGAGAAATGTTTGAAATTATGATAACGACCACCTGCAATGACACTATCATAGTCAGACAATTTAAGCCTGATTTGTAAGAAGTTGAGCATTTCAGCTGGCATTTCTGATTCATAGATCAGACGTATCGGCAGTGCCGTTAAGCGCTGTTCTAAACCTAAAGACATCGATTCTAATAGGTTATTTTCATTGTCCTCTTGAAGGTCATAATCGGCATCACGCGTCATTTTTATCGCAAAACAACGCAATGAGTCATACTCAAAGAATCCTTTAAGCAAGTCATCCAAACAAAATCGAACTATATTATCTAACAAGATCAAAGTTATACGCTGCGAACCCGAAGCTTCCGGTAGCTTTACAAATCGAGGGAGTTCCTCTGATGGGATTTCGAGTAAGACATATTGAGAAGATGCCTCATGCCCGATGTCGATGGCTAAGTAGCTTTGTTCGTCTTTGAGAATATTGAGTAACTGGCTATCTTCGTTCAAGAGAAACGGAGTTAAGTGTGGTAGCACTTTTTTCTTAAAGTACTTTTTGATCCAGTCACTTTGCTCTTCGCTGATTTGCTGTTCGTTGACCAGAAAAATACGATTGCGCGCTAGTTCCAACAACAGGTCGTTATACAGATCATGGAATTGAGCATCGAGCTTGCTCGCTTTACTCTGCATTTGAGTCAGTAAAGTTTTCGGCGAGTTGGAGAGTAGCTGTGGATCTTGAAGTAAGATCTTTCGCTTCACATCAGCAAATCGAACTTTGTAAAACTCATCGAGGTTTTTCGAGTAAATACCTAAAAAACGAACCCTTTCGATTAATGGTACTGACTTGTCTGCCGCTTCTTGGAGCACTCTTTCGTTGAACGATAACCAGCTAAGTTCTTTTGTGACATAGTCTTTTTCCATCGAGATGAGAATCCTTGAGTACTGGCTATAGAGCTGATTACTTTAATTTAGAATAGCAAAATGCACAAAATCTATGATCTTACTTTAAGAAATATGGCTAACAAACTTGTTATTAGTTTCAGTTGTTTAACGTAACTTGTAATATAATTGTCATCTAAGATACATATTATGTCAGTAGCTAAAAAAAGGTAGATAAACAGATGGCTTCAGCCCAATTTTCATTGAAAGAGCGCGACAAAAAAAGATGGTTGAAAGATCGTCTCGTCCGTTTTTCGGTGACATGTGGTGCGGTCAGTGTTCTCGCTGCTCTGGTATTGATCTTTGTTTACTTGGCGATGGTCATTTTACCTGTGTTTTCTGACACTGGTTTAGATACTGACCAAGCCGTGAAGACCGTTGCCGTAGAAAAGCCTATCGTCTTATCAGTTGACGAATATGGTCAGCATGCATTTACTATCGAAAAATCCGGTTTGGTACAGTTTTGGGATTTAGAGGCCCAAAATACACACTCTTACTTTGAGCGTAATGTTGTAGCCAACCCAGTCGCCTTTTCTCGAAATACCCCATCTGAAAACTGGTTTGCTTTTGCCGACAGCGCCAGCAACCTTACTCTTTTCTATCCTGAGTATAGTGCGCCTGTGCTGAAAAAGGGCAGCGAAGCCGAACCTAAAATTGAGCAAATCGATCTTCCTGAACCGTTTTTAAATGATGAATCCTCAAACGGGGCAACGATCGACAAATTTGCGTTCTCAAAAAATGGACGCGGTATTACGGTTGCTGCTCAGTTAAGTGACCAGCGAGTCTTGGTTAAGTGGTATCAGAGCGACCTTACTGGTCAGTATGTTTTTCAGCAGAGCCAATGGCTGTCGGATAAATTGGGCTTGCAGCAGCAACTGCTCGTCACACCTGATGGGCAAACTTTATATCTCCGAGCACAATCGGATTTGGTTGTTTTAAAACTATCAGATAACGGCTTTGGTGTTCGTGAAGTGATTGACCTTAGCTTAAACGATGCGAAGCATTCCGTAAAAAGCATCGATTTACTGTCTGGGGCATACTCGTTGCTGGTCACGCATGAGGACGGACAGGTTTCTCAGTGGTTCGATGTACTCAAAGATGAAAAGCGTAGTCTGACCCATATTCGAGATTTCCAACTTGCCGAACAAGTGCAATTTATTCTGCCCGATACTTATAGAAAGGGTTTTTACAGCTTCTATAAAAACGGCACATTACAAAGCCATTATACAACCAGTGAAAAGCTGTCGTTGTTTGAACGAGCGTTTGATAAGTCACCACAATTAGCCGCTATGTCTGCCAATGAACTGCATCTGGCGACGTTGATTGATGGCACTATCAGTGTAGCTAAAGTCGACAATGAATACCCACAAATATCATTCTCATCACTTTGGCAAAAGGTCTGGTATGAAAGTTACCCTGAGCCACAATACGTTTGGCAATCAACGTCGGCGAACGATGACTTTGAAGAGAAATTCAGTTTAGTACCTATCACGTTCGGTACCATTAAGGCCGCTCTGTTTGCGATGATGTTTGCCGTGCCGGTTGCTGTGCTCGGAGCCATTTACACTGCCTACTTCATGTCTCCACGAATGCGAAGAGTGGTTAAGCCTTCGATAGAGCTGATGGAAGCACTTCCGACCGTGATCATCGGATTTTTGGCCGGGCTTTGGTTTGCTCCAATTGTTGAAACGCATTTAACTGCAGTCTTCTCATTAATGGTTTTATTACCACTAAGCACATTATTTACGGGGCTTGTTTGGTACTGCTTACCTAAAATGGTGACGAGTCGCTTCTCTAATGGCTGGCATGCTTTAATATTGATACCGGTATTGATGATTACGGTGGGCGCTGTGTTTGCTGGTGGAAACAGCATCGAAGCCTTGTTGTTTGGTGGTGATATTCGTACTTTTTTGGCTAATTATGGCATCGATTTTGACCAGCGCAATGCGCTGGTGGTTGGTTTTGCTATGGGCTTTGCGGTTATCCCGACAATCTTCACTATCGCCGAAGACGCTATTTTCTCTGTACCTAAACACTTATCAGATGGTTCATTGGCGTTGGGCGCAACAGCGTGGCAAACCCTTATTTATGTAGTGTTATTGACGGCTAGTCCGGGTATCTTTTCAGCCATCATGATGGGGTTAGGACGAGCGGTTGGCGAAACAATGATCGTCTTGATGGCTACAGGTAACACACCTATTCTCGATTGGAATATTTTGGAAGGGATGAGAACGCTATCAGCAACGATTGCAGTTGAACTGCCTGAATCAGAAGTTGGCGGTTCTCACTTCCGCTTATTGTTCTTAGCAGCATTGTTGCTGTTTATTTTCACGTTTGCGGTGAACTCAGTTGCAGAGTGGGTTAGACAAAGACTGAGAGATAAATATCGTGCGCTGTAGTATTAAAGATTTACTTCAATATGCATCAATGACTGTTAGCTGTTTGACTAGCCTACCTCGTGGCATTTGCTGTTCCTTGAGTCCGCTCGTCAAGAGTAAGGTAGATCGTGATGAATAAATTTAAGTCATTAATACTTTGGTTTAGATCGGGCTCTCCGTGGATATGGCTAACGGGTGGGGCGGTGAGCATCAGTATGCTTTCTGTCCTTGGGCTCATGCTGTTGATTGGCTGGAAGGGCCTAACCTATTTTTGGCCAGCTCCTTTATACCAATGGCAAGTTGATTCCAAAGACTTATCGTTAGTGGTCGACCTTGACGAAACCGTATCAAAACAAGATTTATTGATTGGTCAGTTATATGAACGAAAGTACATTCCGATAGAGCAAGTTCCACAAGTCCATGACCTTCTGTCGCCTCAAAATTTGTCGACAGGGCTAATACAGCGCTTAAGCATCAAAGTCGCGAACAGAGAACTGTACTCTGCGGACTTTGTTTCGATTCTGGATGTTAACTTACGTGAACCAACCACTCCACTTGATTGGGTTGTGATTGAACGAAGTCGAGGTGGTTATTTCTTTGGTAAGCCAGTGGGTTTTAAAACCGCTTCTGGCACATTTGATTCGAACATAGACCAAAAGCTCGAACAAGGTTTAGCGTTTGCCGATACGTTACGTAAAGAAACGTCGCGTGTTGTAAATCAAGAAATTCGCAATATCAGCTGGCAATTGGAAAACTTGCGTTTAGAAAAGCGTAAGCTTGAACTCAATGAGTCAGTGAGCGATGAATATCTTAAAACCTATACTCAAACTAGACTGGAATTAAACCGCCAATTAGGTGAGGCTGAAGCAAAGCTCGAGCACTTGAGAACGCAGCTTAATGTAGAAAGCTTACTCGTTGAGGATATGACAGGAAAAGTGGTTGAAATTTCGCTCAGTCACATTCTGGATTATTGGTACCCGAATAATATGTCCTATCTTGAAAAGGTTGGGCATTGGGGCAAACAAGTTTGGAAGTTCTTATCTGAGAACCCACGAGACTCAAACTCTGAAGGCGGTGTGTTTCCTGCGATTTTCGGCACCGTGTTGCTGGTTATTCTTATGTCGATCGTAGTGATGCCTCTTGGCGTAGTTGCTGCAATATATCTTCATGAATATGCAAAAAACAATGCCCTGACGCGCTTGATTCGTATTGCCGTGATTAACTTGGCGGGTGTCCCTTCGATTGTATACGGCGTTTTTGGTTTAGGCTTTTTTGTATATACCATTGGTGGCTCGATTGACACGCTGTTTTATGCTGAGCGATTACCTGCTCCGACATTTGGTACCCCAGGCCTATTATGGTCTGCTCTAACCTTAGCGGTATTGACGCTTCCAGTAGTTATCGTAACCACCGAAGAGGGCCTAACGCGGATTCCTAGCTCTGTGAGGCACGGTTCATTAGCGCTAGGTGCGACTCAATTTGAGACGCTTTGGCGTATTGTTTTACCGATGGCAAGTCCTGCTATTATCACGGGTTTAATTTTGGCAATCGCGAGAGCCGCAGGGGAAGTGGCTCCACTAATGCTGGTGGGTGTTGTGAAATTAGCTTCAAGCTTGCCAGTAGATGGTCAGTTTCCATATCTACATTTAGACAGAAAGTTCATGCATTTAGGCTTTCATATCTATGATGTTGGGTTTCAAACCTCTAATATCGAAGCAGCACGACCTTTAGTGTATGCCACTTCATTTTTATTGGTTACGGTGATTGTTGGATTGAATTTAACAGCCATCAATATCCGTAATAACTTGCGTGAAAAATACCGAACCTTAGGACAAGATTAAATGTTCTCGATTAATGAAACCTTGGGTTACCAAGCACCACTAGATGTTCATAACCTGAAGGATGAGCAAGTTGCTATCTCAATTGAGGGGCTAAATCTTTATTATAAAGAGAGCCAAGCACTCGATGATATTTCAATGCAAATTCCGAAGGGGCAAGTGACGGCTTTTATTGGCCCATCAGGGTGTGGTAAATCGACCTTGCTGCGCTGCATTAATCGCATGAATGACTTAGTTGAAGGGTGTAAGGTTTCTGGGAAAGTGAAGCTTCATGGCAAGAATATCTATCACCCTGAGGTGGATGTTGCGACCTTACGGCGTCGTGTTGGTATGGTATTCCAGCGCCCGAACCCTTTCCCTAAATCTATCTATGAGAATGTGGTTTATGGTTTGAGGCTGCAAGGTGTTAGCAACAGCCGAGACCTTGATGATGCGGTTGAGCGCTCTCTTCGTGCTGCAGCGCTATGGGATGAAGTGAAAGATCGACTGCATGAGAACGCCTTTGGCTTATCTGGCGGCCAACAGCAGCGTTTGGTTATTGCTCGTGCGGTCGCGATTGAGCCTGAAGTACTCTTGTTGGACGAACCGACATCTGCACTCGATCCGATTTCTACTTTGACGATTGAAGAGCTGATCAACGATCTCAAAACACAATACACAGTGGTGATTGTCACCCACAACATGCAACAAGCCGCGCGTGTGAGTGATCATACTGCCTTTATTCATATGGGAAAATTGATCGAATACTCAGATACGGACTCAATTTTTACGTCTCCATTGAAAAATCAGACGGAAGACTACATTACTGGTAGATATGGCTAACCTCTACAGAGGTGTCATCTAGAGCTAAGTCACTCTATAAAAATGGATTTCTTCATTTCTTTCAAGGAGCAGGTATGCATTTCGGTCGCCACATTTCAGGGCAATTCAATGTCGAGTTAGAGTCGATCCGTACTCATGTATTGACCATGGGCGGGTTAGTGGAGCAACAACTCTCGTTTGCAATGCAGGCGCTTCATAAAGACGATGTTGAATTGGCTAAAAAAGTGATTCGTGACGACCATAAAGTGAATGCGATGGAAGTGTCGATTGATGAGGCGTGTACTCGAATCATTGCAAAGCGTCAGCCGACAGCGAAAGATTTGCGTCTGATTATGGCGATCATCAAAACGATTACCGATCTAGAACGTATTGGCGATGTTGCCTCTAAAATCGCTCAAGGTGCGATAGAGATCCCTTCGACCAAAGAACAAAAGTTCCATGTTTCGTTAGAGCCTCTTTGCCGTCAGGCTATCACCATGCTTCACCAAGTATTAGATGCTTTTGCTCGTATGGATGTCGATGCGGCGGCAGAAGTTCACAAGCTTGATGATAAGTTGGATGCGGAATACGAGGCTGTCATTCGTCAGTTAATGACTTATATGATGGAAGACCCTAATAACATCCCAAATATTTTACAGGTGATGTGGTCGGCTCGTGCGATTGAGCGAGTGGGGGATCGTTGCCAGAATATCTGTGAATACATTATTTACTTTGTGAAAGGGAAAGATGTACGCCATTTAGGCGATCAAAGCCTAGATGACGCACTGAAGTAGGGGACTCTTTAAAAGCTAAGAATTGCACCAAGATTGAAATTGATCGTCGTGTCGTAAGGCACAAAGGTTTTATTGTGATCAAAAATATTCATATCAACACCAGCACGCAGTCCAAGCATTGGTGTCGCTTGGTAAACGTAGGCACCGCCTAGGCTTAACCCGTGTGTTGTCTTTTCTTCTACTTCGCCTGAGCGTGTTTTTGTACCATCATAACTTGCCACACCTATCTCAGCCTGAAAGCCGTGGTTTTGGTTTCTTCCAAACATATTTTGGATACCAACACGATATGCATCGACAGTTTCATCATATCGATCGCTGTCATACCAAAGGTGAGAATAACTTAGGTAAACGGCACCTAAATTTGCCACATCAGTAACCCCCGCCTGTAACCCGAAGCCATGATAAGAACCAATTTTTAGTTCAGGGGATAAATGAAGACCACTTGAAAATGCAGAGGTTGAGAATAAAGCCGAAGTTAGAAGAAGTGTTTTTAGTTTCATGGTACCACCGAAGTAATTTTTGCTCTCCTTAGCATTAGGTCGATCCATGAATGAACCCAGATAATTAACTGGATAACGGTAATCATTATATGGACTTTGAAAGAGCAGGCTAATTCGTATTGGTTATCTCTGTAATAACGTGTACTTATCAGTGGTTGTTATCGTTATTTAGCGAGTGCTTTGTCTTACGTAGCCTTACAAAACGAGTTTGATAGATAAATGTCTACTTAACCTTATGTTATTTAGCGTATTTGTTTCGATGTAATGATGAAAATGACGATAATGTCGATGTGGCTCATTAGTGTTTACTATATTCCGATTAATCTTTAATTTATTCTCTTGCTGAATTTATCCTCCACATTTATTTTTCAGGTAGATATCAGTATGAAAAAGTTTCTTTTAGTTTTGTCCCCTCTTTTCACGTTAACAGCGTGCGGCAGCGTTGCCATCATGGACAAATCAGAAGTGGTTAGTAAGCAACCGCAACTTATTATTAAAACAGATGGTGACTTCTGGGGATTGGGACAAGAAGGAACGTTTGATATTGCAGGTATGTATCAAGGCAAATACAGTCGAAACTCATCAAGTTCAACATGGTTTGATACTGTCTCTTTTAAAGACGGAGAGCTTGCAGCTGAGATCACTAGAAACGACAATGGCCAGGTGTGGAACTTAATTTGTTCTGGCGGTGGGACTTCAGTTAACTATATGGGTGTTGATTTCGGTGGCAATAAGCCTTATCGCTGCTCTGTAACCCAAAGGAATGAGAAAGTAGGAGAGTTCGTCTTAGAGCCTCAATCTGGGATGATTAAAGTTAGTTTAGAGAAGAAAGAAGCTGGCTACATACGAGTTGGGTCGAGTAAATATGATGTAGAAACTGTCCACTCAAGTAAAGACCTTTTGATGTCAGTTGAAAAACCTTTAGGGTATAGCTTTAAACAAGTTTCACAAGAGGTAGCAGCCGCTCAGACGAATGGAATGCTAACTTTACAGATGATGCCTGAACTTAATGATGATGAGAAAGATACGCTAGTTATTGGTACTATCGCGAGTGCACTGAGCTGGCGTCCGGAAGAGTAACTCACGAGATTCGAACAGAGACGGTGTTAATAATTTTGCTCACAATAAGAAGTGATTGTGAGCAAAATAGTGTGCTTGATGGCGAGAGAGGTTAGAACTTATAGCCAACAGTCAGAGACAGCTGTTCGATATCATAGTCATCCATCATGATGAAGTTGAATCGTAGATCGCTGTATAGGCCAAAATCAAAGTTTGCTCTTACTCCAGTACCAAGTAGGAGCGATGTTTCTGTATTTTTAAGAGTCATGCTATTCCCTGGCTCTTTTAAAGTAAGCTTATCCTCAACACGAGCAAGGCCAATAGCCCCGTAAGGTTTGATGCTAAACCCGTCTAAGAAAAACGCGTAGCCGATATCCGAGTCTAATTTGAAGGTTGAAACTTTATAGTCGTATCCATATCCGGCGTAACTTTCGTCGTCCTTGCTTGTATCCATAGCAATGTTAACGCCAATAATTCGGTTAATATCGTAACCATACTCAAGCTTTAACCCATTGCCTAAGTCACTGTTAGAGTCGTTAGAATCTAGATTGTCGATTTCGCTAGATGTAACACCTAAACCAATACGGTGGCCCGAGAAATCTTGTTGAGCGAAGGCTGAGGAAGTAGAAGCAACTGCAATCAAGGTAAGTGTTTTTGTTAACATTTTCATATGACGCTCTTAATATCTAAGTTATTGCGTCCTGCACCAAAGTAGACTCCTTGTCGATGGAGTAGATACTAAACAGTGCCTTATCTTTAGGCTAAGTAGAGATTCGCATATGAGTTATAAGTTCTGCTTATCGATCTGCTTTAATAAAGCTTTTTGTATCAGTTCAAAAAGCCAATTTGTTAGTAACGAGTTTCTATTCTTTGAATGAAAATGACAGTAAACAGGAGTTTTGGGAGGTTCGCCATCTATTAAAACATCGATTCCGCGTAGGGTTGGGTAATTATCAACAAGGAAAAGATTCGAATGTGGCATGTACATATCTGTATGTTGAATGACATCAATGACGGCCATAATTAGCTCACTACGAAAGCCCACGCTATGCTCAACAGCAAGCTCAGTTAGGATATTCGATGCCAAACTATAGTTGTCGTTCCAACCTGGTGTGACTAATGAAGCAATATCGTACCCTGCCACATCATGAGGAGTAACAGTGCATTGCTTCAAAGGGTGCTCTTTTCTTACAAAGATACGCCCCGTTAGTTCAATTAGCTTCTTCGTATAAACTTCTTTACTCGTATTGGTACCAAGGTAACTAACTCCCATCAACACTTCGCCTTTCTGAATATCAGAAACAGAAGCATTGCTCCAAGAGACTAATTCTAGATTCGCATCCGGTGCTTGATCTTTTATCATTCTAAATAAAGAACCAGATAAACAAGATAAGACGATAGGTGATAGCGCTATTTTGAGTGTGTAATCGATCTCTTTCGGATCAAAAGTGTTTGATGTATTAACCGCGATAGATAGACCGTCCATGAACGGTTTGATTTGATTAGTGAGCTGTTCTGAGAAAGCGGTAGGCTGCAAACCTCCATGAACTTTAACGAAAAGGTCATCATTGAAGTGGTATCTTAGCTTCTGTAGGGCTTGGCTAACTGCTGGCTGAGAAACGAATAAACGTTCTGCCGCCTTTCTGGTGTTTTTTTCTTGATAAACAATCAGAAAGGTACGTAACAAGTTTAAATCGAGAGAGCTGAATAAGTCTTTAGCCATATCTGTCCATGAAAGGTTTACTGCGTTATTAAATCTAATATACGTCAGTCAGTTAGATTAGTCAGCGTGGTTCTTTTCGATTTTTGGTAGCGACTATTGTCCTAAAGCGGTAAGGGCAGCTCTTACATCGGATATCTTATTCGCATCAGTCACGGGGATCTGATAATCATCAATATCATCACTGCCCATTTGAGCACTTGAGTTGCTTTCCATTAGGCTCGGTCTTGTCGATTTACCTGAAAGGTGAAGTGCAGGTACTTGGGTGGTGCTATGAATCATTTTCGCATTCGTTGCGTTGACGCCAGCCCCTGCCATGATGTCGACTCGACTATCGGCCTGTTTAACCATCTCTGCCAAGATATTGATGCCTTGCTCAGCATTAACAGCAAGCCCTGATGTCAGGATCCTTTCACATCCAAGTGCGATGACCTGTTCTAAGGTTGTTTGGTAATCAGAGCTTTGATCAATGGCTCTGTGAAACGTAATCCCAAGCTTTAATGAGTGCGCTTTGTCAGCCAGTTGCTGCATTTTTGGCATATCAATACTTCCATTAGGCGCTAACACGCCAAGTACGACCCCATTCAATCCTGCACTCGCACAAGCTTCAATATCTTCAAGCATACAGAGCATATCGTCATCATCGAAAATGAAGTCGCCCTGTCTTGGTCGTATCATAGCGTAGACAGGAACGGACGAAACTCTTGCCGCTTGTTTCATCATACCGAAGCTAGGAGTTAACCCGCCAAGTGCTAGTGAGGAGCAAAGTTCAATGCGATTTGCGCCGCCAGACAGCGCGTTGTGTAGAGATTCTAAGTTATCGATACAGACTTCAATTTCGATGTTCATCATGTTTATCCGTTTAAAAAGATACTGATGAAATCATAGCAATCTTGGGATGATTCTGAATAGGTAGAGATAGAGGAAAATAGAGGTAAAGTTTGGCTTTGCGGTTACCTCTATTCATAGTGGATATGAGCGAGGAATAAATCATTATTGAAGCAATAGATGCAAAAAGCCCGAAGCGTGAACTTCGGGCTTTGAATAAGACTTTACTTCTTAACTGATTGGCGGTGCGCTTTGCGCTATTAGCTTATGCTTTATTTCTCTTTATAGAGAGTCTTCCAACCATTAACCCGCGTTGAGTTCGGGCTTAAGAGGTAATTACTTGCTTAGGTCGTCAGCGTGCTCAGATAGGAATGCTGCAACACCTTTTGGAGATGCGTCCATACCTGATTTACCTTCTTCCCATTGTGCAGGACAAACTTCACCGTTCTTCTCGTGGAAGTTTAGTGCGTCTACCATGCGTAGCATTTCGTCGATGTTACGACCTAGTGGAAGGTCGTTAACTACTTGGTGACGTACAAGACCGTCAGCATCGATTAGGAAAGAACCACGGAAAGCAACGCCTGCTTCTGGGTGCTCAACATCGTATGCTTTGCAGATCTCGTGCTTAACGTCAGCAACTAGAGGGTATTTAACTTGACCGATACCGCCATCAGCGATAGCAGTGTTACGCCATGCGTTGTGAGAGAATTGAGAATCGATAGAAACACCGATTACTTCAACGCCTTTAGCTTGGAAATCTTCAAGACGGTTGTCGAAAGCGATTAGCTCTGAAGGACAAACGAAAGTGAAGTCTAGTGGGTAGAAGAAAACTACAGCTTTCTTACCTTTAGTGAATTCTGCGAAGTTGAAGTTATCAACGATCTCACCGTTACCTAGAACAGCTGCTGCAGTAAAGTCAGGGGCTTGACGACCTACTAGTACCATTTTGGAATCTCCTAAAAAATTAGTTGGCCCAACACATCTTTGTTTGGGCTCCGTTTCTACGCGACAAACTATAGTACAATCGGTACTATAGAAAAAAGCGAATTAAATAGATTAAGTTAATCGAAAAAAGCGATAAGCTTATTCTTTGTCCTTTTCTCAGGTCTTATGACCTTCGTGTAACTTATCCTACTCATATTACAAAGTAATTTCATGAATAAATGGCCAAGTCTTAAGCAACTTCACTATCTTGTTACTCTTCACGAAACACGCCACTTTAGCGACGCAGCTGATCGCTGTTTCGTTAGCCAGTCTACTCTAAGTAAAGGTATTCAAAACCTAGAAGAGCTTATCGGTTGCCCTCTTTATGAGAAGAAAGATAAAAAGAGTCCATTGGTCTTCACGCAAGCGGGTGAGCTGGTGGTCAAGCATGGACGAGAGCTATTGGCGAAAGGGCAAGATCTTGTCGAACTCGGTAACCTATGTAACGGAGATGCGATGCAAGGGCAGCTGCGAGTAGGGTGTATTCCTACCATTGCACCGTTCCTTTTGTGCGATTTGGTACAAGAAGCGAACCAACGCTTTCCACAGTTGAATTTACTGTTACGTGAAGACACGACAACCAATCTGTTGGCTGCACTACGTCATGGTGAGTTAGATGTACTGATTTTGGCCTTGCCCGTCGATATCGACAACATGGAAAGCAAAGTTGTCGGGCAAGATCCATTCAGAATGGTGATCAGTCGAACTCAAGCCGATGGTATTCGTGTCCCGATTAAATATGATGACCTACCAGACGAGTCTGTATTCTTATTGGAAAATGAACACTGTTTAACCGAGCACGCAGTATCAGCCTGTAAGCTAACAGATAAAGAGAAGATAAACCCGTTTACAGCGACGAGTCTTCATACATTAGTGCAAATGGTAGCAAATGGTTTAGGAACCACCTTTATTCCGCAAATGGCGATTGATCACGGTTTGTTGGAAAATCAAAACCTAGTGGTGATTGATCCCCCAGGTCAGCAAGCGTATCGAGATATAGGCCTTGTTTGGCGTCCAAGCTCGTCACGTCGTGAAACCTTCCATCAATTAGCAGATGTGGTTTCTGAGTTGCTTTAAAATCTCAGTGTACGAATAGATAAAAATCTACCTTTGAGCGGCTATGTAAGCCGCTCTTTTATTTTTACGAATAATTGAACAAAACATCATTTCTAATTGTATATTTCGGGGGCGACTTTTTAATTATCTAATTAATCTTCGATTTTATTATCCTTTTTGTCATTCTACTTGCTAGGAAATGTGAGCCTAATTAAGTTAATGATAATTGTGTTTTATAAAAGTTGATGTTGCATTCTCTGTATGGATAGTAAGCCTAACTAATAATAAATAACTTTTATTGTTAGTTAGGTAAAGTAAATGACGATGATGTTATTTACTAATTAGTCAAAAATAAAATCAAAAGAATAATTATGAATGATACTAAACAACGTTTGGTAGGGCTTGTTGCACCCTTCTTTTTATTGTCAGGAATGGCTAATGCTTCAGGTGATAAAAACGGGAACGATTTGTTCGATGAGGTAAATTTAGAGCGAAATTGTTATCAGGAATTTATTGAAGGTGAACCTTGTTGGTCAACCCTACCTCAATTTTCTAATCAGCATGCAGTCATCGAAGAAACTTTATCGAAATTGTATCCTCAGTATGCCCAAAGTATTGAAAATAAGGACTTAACAGCTTTTCGTTATTTGGAACGTATGTTTACTCTCGATCCAAAAAGTGGCGAGATTATCGTTGCACTATCTGCAGTTAGAGAAGGAGTACCCTTCGATTCTTTATGGGGTATTGCAGAAAAACGTCAAGCTGACGATGCAGTTGAAACTATTGAAAACCTCGTTGTCGAAACTTCCGACATGGAAGATTTAGAAGCGGTACTTTTTGATATTTATTATGATCGCGCTACAGCCGATTTTATTTTGGCTAATCGTTCTACTGACCAAGCTAGAATACAGTGGATTGAGCAAGCGAGTACCTCAACTGTAGAAAAATACCGTCAACAATCTTTCGATATTCTATTAAATGCTTTTGATGGCTATTGGAAGTTGATCGAAAACCACCCTCAAACATTTGCTAATGCGCAGCCATTTCGTGATGTAAAAAGTGCTCGATATCTAAATGACAAAGGACAGTCATTACCGGTATATCAAGAAGACCTTTTAATTACAGGTTATAAAGATGCTTTATTAGCTTATCAATTAATGAATGAGTTATTGTCTCAGCAAGTACAACTCAGTAAATTAAAGGCAGTATCGGCGAGCTCTGCAGAGCAAAAATCTAAGCTTGCATATGAAGCAAGCTCACTGCTTGAGCGAGTTTCTTTACAAGAGAAGCAGCTACGTCGTTTGTTAGGCGCTGATTCCTATACCCATATAATGTTGTCCTCTGAGCTTGATAAATTTAAAGGCAACATTGTTGATTTGAAATCTGTAGCCAACTGGCTCGAAGGTGGAGCTAACTATTTAGGGCTGCCTGATGATTTTGTTTTGTTGATGCCAGATTACAACTCGCAAGATAATATTGGGAACAGCTCATTCGAGTCTTTGGAAAAAGTGTTAGGTGGGATGTCACACTCATTAGAGTATTCATTGAATAAAGCTCAAAAAGAGCGTGTTGATTACCACTACCAATTGGATTCATTTGCACGAAACTTCGCTCAAGAAAATGACCGATTAAAGGCAAGATTGTTTACTTTACTCGGATGTTCGGTCGACTCGGATGTTAGACCTTGTAAAGAACAGACCGAGAGTCAACGTCAAGGAAGCTTAATCGGCTACCAGTTGAAAAGCGTTCAAGCTACAAAGACCGAAGTTGAACGAGCCTATAGACTTCATAGTGAGGTATTGAAAAACATATCGAAAGAAATTGAACGTATTGAGCAAGATAAGGATGTTAACAATGCGATCGATGAGATTACGGTTAAGTTGGGTCTTAATGATATTCCTTTCAAAAGCTTAATTGATGAAAGCCGAAAGTCGACTTTGGATATGAATTTAGTGCTGTCTTCCGAAGGCGTTAAGCGCTCTCTTGATATCTTAGGCCGCTTTTTGAACGATATCGGTTCCACCGACTTGTCATCGACATTTTCTGCTATTGAAAGCTTACAAGGCGCTTTGAAGGGAAGCTCTCTTGAAGCTGAATTATATATTCAGAAGTTGGCTTTGCTCGAGCGTTCAAGAATCAAAGGCTTACGAGCAGAACAATTAGATGTCTTTACAGAAGGTCGGATTAAGGAACTAACGTTAGAGCTAGAAACTGCTAAAGCTGATATGGCTAAGTCGCTTTCTAATTTAGTTGATGATGCCGATAGATTGGTAGCCTTTAGTGCAGAAGCTCAGCGTTTGGTTGCTCAAATAGAACAAAATGAACATCTTAAATCTGAACGCTCTTATGCTAATCCGCTGAATTTCAGTGCGTTGACCGTTGAAACATCTCGAGCTGAATCAGAGTTCTCTAACCTTAAAGAATGGCTTTTTTATGCTGTACAAGCACTTGAGTATAAATGGCAGGAGTCGTTTTATGATCGCCTTGAGGGTTTTGATAAAAACTTTGTGTTTAAGCTCCAAGATACACAGCGATCAACCGCTTACTTAGATGCATTAAAGCGTTTTGACGATAAGATGTATACGCCATTCGGCCAGAAAGTGACGGATGTTATTTCCCTAAAGGAACATGTTTTTGGTTACATCGATAATCATGGTGGGAAAACCATTTACTACCCTGCTCCTGATGGTAGCGGAGATATGTTGACTGCAGATGAAGCGTTTAACGCAAAGTTAAAGCTGCTTTCTCGTAACTTTGGCTTTGATAAATGGTTAACTGTAGAGTTCAGTACCGTGAAACACTTTCCTAAAACGAACCTTTTTCATGGCCCGATACTTGGCAACGAAGATGATGTGATGTGTTTAGAAGTTGCTGGGAATTACTCCGATAAAATTGACGGGATTTCGATTAACCTTGCAATCAATTATGACATATCGGGTGAATCTGCAACTCGCGCACTTCTTACTTATGGTGGTAATAACTACATGCGTAGCCGTATTCCAGGAATGTTAACTGATGATGGCGAAGGGCTTAAAGAAGATTTGATTCCCTATTCAACACGTTTTTCAGATATTTCCAATAACGGTGTTGTATCTAAAAGCAGTTTTAAACAGCATATGAGCGCTAATATCATGACTGGCTATCATGATAATAAAGAGATCCTTAACCCAACTTATTCATTTAAAGAGAGAAGTGTAGCAGCTTCAGGGTGGAGGTTGTCTCTTCAGTTAGGTGACGAATATGGTGACGTTGTTGAAACTGAAGCGATTGATGATATCCGAATGATAGTGCAGCACAACCTGAAGGCTCGACGTGCCTCAATTTGTAGCGGCGAATAACAACATAAATAACTTAACTTTGAGCCTCATAGTTTTATGAGGCTCTTTCTATAGCTTCCGAGCGTTACTCTACTTCCGCTTCTTCTGGCTCGACTTCTTCTTGTAGCTCTAACAAATTGATCGCTATCGTGACGAAATCGCTGTCTGTAATAATCCCCACTAGTTCATGGTTTTCTACGACAGGTAAACAGCCCACTTTGTGTTTCTGCATATAGATAGCCGATTCTTTCAATCCTGCACGAGGTTCTACCGACATAACACTTTTGTGCATGATGTCGTTGAGGGGGGTGGCAAGAGTAAAAGATTGAGCTTGTGGGATATTTTGTAGGCTGGATTCTTGAGCGGCTAGAACGTCTCGTTGTGTGACAACACCAAGCAGCTTTCTGTCGGAATCAACGACCGGAATATGGCGGATATCAAGTGCTTCCATCATGTGCTTAGCATCGGCCAGTGAGTGTGAGCGCAATAGAGTATGAGGGTTGCGAGTCATCATATCTTCAACCTTGATCATACGAACCTCCTTCTTTTTTTATTTGTTACTATTACTATAGTTTTTTATCCCAAAAATAACTGAGATCTGACGCATTTTTGAGTGAGTTTTATGCAACTAATTTTTTAGTTTAAGGAGGTGAATCAGTAGCATTATTTTACGCCTCTTTACAATAATCCATTGCTGTAAACCTTGCTATTGCGGCTCGTGTGCCTATACTAGCCCACTGCGAAAATTTTAGTCGTGTTTGCGATGTGTTTCCGGTAACGATTGACTTACCGTAACCATTGTTCAGCAACTACGATTTATAGTTCGTTAATGGCACAAATCTCATCAACTAAGACAAGACAAGACAAGACTAGACACATGCAAGTTTCAGATTTTCACTTTGACCTACCAGATGAACTCATTGCTCGCTACCCTCAAGAGGAGCGTACAGCAAGCCGCCTGCTTAAATTAGATGGCAATAGCGGTAACCTAGCTGATGGTTCGTTTAAAGACGTTTTAGACTTAGTTGAGCCAGGCGATCTTGTCGTTTTCAATAACACTCGAGTAATTCCTGCTCGTGTATTTGGTCGCAAGGCATCAGGCGGTAAGCTTGAAGTGTTGGTTGAACGTATGCTTGATGAGAAAAGCATACTTGCGCATGTTCGTTGTTCTAAATCACCGAAGCCGGGCACCAAGTTGTTCCTTGGTGAGAACGATGAGTATGAAGCTGAAATGGTGGCGCGTCACGATGCGTTATTTGAAATCCATTTCACATCTGATCAAAGCGTTTTAGAGATTCTTAACAGTGTTGGTCACATGCCACTGCCTCCTTACATCGATCGTCCTGATGAAGATGCAGATAAAGAGCGCTACCAAACTGTCTATAATGAAAAGCCGGGTGCGGTTGCAGCGCCAACAGCAGGTCTTCACTTTGATGACAAGCTAATGGCTGGTATGAAAGCTAAAGGTGTCGAGTTTGCTTACGTGACACTTCACGTTGGTGCTGGCACGTTCCAGCCGGTAAAAGTCGATAATATCAATGATCACCACATGCATGCTGAGTACGTTGAAGTACCGCAAGAAGTGGTTGACGCTGTAGCTGCAGCAAAAGCTCGTGGCGGCCGTATTATCGCTGTCGGCACAACATCGGTACGTTCACTCGAAAGTGCGGCTCAAGATGCACTGAAAAACGGCACTGAGTTAGTTCCTTTCTTTGGTGATACAGAAATCTTCATCTTCCCTGGTTATGAGTACCAGTTGGTGGATTGCTTGATTACCAATTTCCACTTGCCAGAATCAACGCTGATTATGTTGGTAAGTGCATTTGCTGGCTACGACCATGTGATGGGCGCATACGATCACGCGGTGAAGAGCGAATATCGTTTCTTCAGCTACGGCGATGCCATGTTCATCAATAAGAAAACGAGCTAATTTAAGCTGGTTATAAACGATATAAACAGAATTTACGGGTGCTAGCAGTAAGCTAGGAGTCGGGCAGGGTGTCTGTCTAATCTCTCGCAAGGAATACGCGACCGCTCCTCATAGAACCCACTAAACTGAACTTTTGTTTGGCTTAAGGTTCTGAATTAACAGTCAGATTGTTTCTCTGGCATATTGGAGGCTTCGTGAAATTAAAATACGAACTTAAAAAAACTAATAGCGGCGCACGTCGTGGTCAACTTCAGTTTGAACGCGGTACCGTTGAAACCCCAGCATTCATGCCTGTAGGTACTTACGGTACTGTAAAAGGTATGACACCTGAAGAAGTGAAAGACACAGGCGCTGAAATTCTATTAGGTAACACATTCCATTTATGGCTACGTCCTGGTCAAGAAATCATGAAAATGCACGGCGACTTGCACGATTTCATGAACTGGCACGGTCCTATCCTGACTGATTCAGGCGGCTTCCAAGTGTTCAGCCTAGGCGCAATGCGTAAGATCACTGAAGAGGGTGTTCACTTCCGTAACCCTGTAAACGGTGACAAGATCTTCATGGACGCTGAGAAGTCTATGGAAATCCAAAAAGACCTAGGTTCAGACATCGTAATGATCTTCGATGAGTGTACGCCGTACCCAGCGACACACAAAGAAGCAAAAGACTCAATGGAGATGTCTCTTCGTTGGGCTGAGCGTTCACGCAACCACTTCGACAAGCTTGAAAATCCGAACTCACTATTCGGCATCGTTCAAGGTGGTGTGTATGAAGACCTTCGTGATGTATCTGTTAAAGGTCTAACTGAAATTGGTTTTGACGGTTATGCAGTTGGCGGCCTAGCAGTAGGCGAGCCAAAAGAAGATATGCACCGCATTCTTGAGCACACATGTCCTCAACTGCCTGAAGATAAGCCACGTTACCTAATGGGTGTAGGCAAACCAGAAGACCTAGTTGAAGGTGTTCGTCGTGGTATCGACATGTTTGACTGTGTAATGCCAACGCGAAATGCACGTAACGGCCACCTGTTTGTGACTGAAGGTGTGATCAAGATCCGTAATGCGAAGCATAAAACCGATACAACACCACTAGATTCAGAGTGTGACTGTTACACTTGTAAGAACTACAGCAAGTCGTACTTACACCATTTGGATCGTTGTAACGAAATCCTAGGTGCTCGACTGAACACGATTCATAACCTGCGTTTCTATCAACGAGTAATGTCAGACATTCGTCAGTCTATCGATGAAGATCGCTTTGAAGAGTTCGTTGCAGAGTTCTACGCAAGAATGGGGCGTGAAGTGCCACCATTAGGTAAAGAATCTTAGTATTTCTTTTTTGCGAGCCCTATCTCTCTTCCGAGTGATGGGGCTTGAAAATAAAGGGATGCGACCCAATTAGACAAACAATTACGAAAATATAAATAGAGGATGTTTTAAATGTTTATTTCTCAAGCTCAGGCAGCAGCAGAAGGTGCACCAGCAGGCGGCGGTTTCGAAATGCTTATCATGCTAGGTATGTTCGCTGTGATCTTCTACTTCATGATCTACCGTCCACAAGCTAAGCGTGTTAAAGAACACAAGAACCTTATGTCTTCTATGGGCAAAGGCGATGAAGTTCTTACAAGCGGCGGCCTAATCGGCAAGATCACTAAGATTGCTGAAGACAGCGACTACGTTGCTATCGAACTGAATGCAAACAACGAAGTAGTTATCAAGAAAGACTTCGTTACAGCAGTGCTACCAAAAGGTACTCTGAAATCTCTATAAACAGCTAGAGGATCCTCGCTGTGCTAAACCGTTACCCGTTATGGAAGTATTTGATGGTGGTGTTTGCCATCGCTATCGCTGCGTTGTACGCTCTTCCAAATATATACGGTGAAGATCCGGCAGTTCAAGTTACAGGGGCGCGCGGCGCCTCTGTAGATATGTCTACGCTGGATGCTGTCACCAATGCTCTTGAAGCAGAAAACCTTTCTACTAAATCCGTTGCTCTCGAAAACGGTTCCATTCTTGTTCGCTTTAACGACACAGATACGCAAATTAGTGCCCGTGATATCATCACAGAAGCACTAGGCGATGACGTTATCGTTGCTTTAAACCTAGCGGCTTCAACTCCTGATTGGCTTGAATCTATTGGCGCAGCGCCAATGAAACTTGGTCTTGACCTACGTGGTGGTGTTCACTTCTTAATGGAAGTGGATATGGACGCTGCGATGCAAAAGTTGGTTGGCCAACAAGAAGAAGCATTCCGCAGTGAACTTCGTGAAGAGAAAATCCGTTACCGTGCGATTCGCCCATCTGGTAAAGATGCGGTTGAAGTGATCCTACGTAACGAAGAACAGCTTGCTGAAGCCAAATCGCTACTGCAATCTAAGCACCAAGATATGACGTTCGTAGATTCTGAATCTAACGGTCGCTTCTCTTTGGTTGCAAGCTTTACAGAGGCTCGTCTTCAAGAAATCCGTAACTACGCGGTTGAGCAAAACATTACTATTCTACGTAACCGTGTAAACGAACTTGGTGTTGCTGAACCTTTGGTTCAACGTCAAGGTTCTAGCCGTATCGTAGTGGAATTGCCTGGTGTACAAGACACGGCTCGCGCTAAAGAAATCCTTGGTGCGACTGCGACACTTGAGTTCCGTGAAGTGGATAGCAGTGCTGACTTAGCCGCTGCCGCTTCTGGTCGTGCCCCTGCGGGTAGCGAAATCAAGCAAGATCGTGATGGTCGCCCTGTGGTACTTAAGAAACGCGTTATTCTAGGCGGTTCGAGTATTACGGATGCAAGCTCAAGTGTTGATGAATATGGTCGTCCTCAAGTTAACATCTCGCTAGACAGCGAAGGTGGTAGCAAGATGTCTGCATTCTCTCGTCAGAATATCGGTAAGCTAATGGCAACGGTATTTGCAGAGTACAAAGACAGCGGTCGTAAAACACCGGAAGGTCGAGTTATCTTAAGTAAGCACGAAGAAGTAATTAACCAAGCGACGATTCAATCTGCGCTAGGCCGTAACTTCCGTATTACAGGTATCGACTCAACGGCTGAAGCTCATAACTTGGCACTTCTACTACGTGCTGGTGCATTGATTGCGCCTATCTCGATTGTAGAAGAACGTACGATTGGTCCATCTATGGGGCAACAAAACATCGATATGGGTATCATGGCGATGGTTTGGGGTATGGCTGCAGTAATGTTGTTTACTCTGCTTTACTACCGTACTTTCGGTTTGATTGCGAACGTTGCGCTAATGGCTAACTTGGTGTTGATTATCGGTGTTATGTCGATGATTCCGGGGGCTACCATGACCCTGCCAGGTATTGCCGGTATCGTATTAACGGTCGGTATGGCAGTTGATGCCAACGTACTGATCTTTGAGCGTATACGTGAAGAACTTCGAGATGGACGCAGTCCACAACAAGCGATTCACCAAGGTTACGCGAACGCATTCAGCACAATCGCCGATGCCAACATCACCACACTACTAACAGCAATCATTCTATTTGCTGTGGGTACTGGTGCTATCAAAGGCTTCGCGGTAACGCTGTCTATCGGTATCTTGACTTCAATGTTTACAGCTATTGTCGGAACACGTTGTATCGTGAACCTGATGTATGGCGGTAAACGCGTTAAAAAACTGTCGATCTAAGGCTAGGAATTAATATGTTTCAGATTCTAAAAGCAGACAAAATGATCGACTTTATGCGTTGGTCAAAGGTTGCCTTTGTTTTTTCTATCTTGATGATTGGTACTGCTATCTTCACCCTAACAACGAAATCGTTGAACTGGGGGCTAGATTTTACTGGCGGTACTCTGATTGAAGTTGGTTTTGAACAACCGGCACATCTTCCTGATATCCGTAGTGCACTAGAAGCAGAAGGCTTTGGTGATGCAACGGTACAGAACTTCGGTTCAGCTCGTGATGTAATGGTTCGTTTACGTCCACGTGATGGCGTAGCGGGCGAAACACTTGGTAACCAGATCCTTTCTGCTATTGAGAGCGGTACTGGTGAGCAAGTTGAAATGCGTCGTATCGAGTTCGTTGGTCCTAACGTGGGTGACGAATTAACAGAAGCGGGTGGCCTTGCCATTCTTGTTTCTCTTATCTGTATCCTGATCTACGTATCTGTGCGATTCGAATGGCGTTTGGCGGCGGGTGCGGTATTAGCATTGGCGCACGATGTTATCATCACACTGGGTGTGTTCTCGATGATGCAAATCGAAGTGGACTTAACCATTGTCGCGGCATTGCTAACGGTAGTCGGTTATTCCCTCAATGATACCATCGTTGTATTTGACCGTATTCGTGAGAACTTCCGTAAGATGCGTAAAGGAGAAGCACCTGAAGTACTAAACAGCTCAATCACACAAACATTGAGCCGTACATTGATCACTTCTGGTACAACGTTATTCGTAGTTATCGCACTGTTCGTTCAGGGCGGCGCTATGATTCACGGATTCGCAACTGCACTTCTACTTGGTATTACTGTTGGTACTTATTCTTCTATCTACGTTGCATCTGCACTCGCTATGAAGTTGGGTATTACGCGTGAACACCTAATGCCACCACAAGTGGATAAAGAAGGTGAAGAGTTTGACGAAATGCCTTAGGCCTTGGCTTAACAAGTTTCGCTAAACCAAAAAAACCGCTAGGCAACTAGCGGTTTTTTTACGTCTGTATTCTACGGGGACGCTCAATACAATTTAACGTTGAAGTGAGTTGTACTTCATTTCACTAAGAGACATTCGGATCGTATCTCGCATCTTGGAATCGCAGATACAAAAAAGCCTCGCAATCGCGAGGCTTTAGAATTTCTACGCTCTGCTATAAGAGAGCTTTAACGTAAGGTCTGAATTACTTCAGCATACCTTCGTTAGCGTTCTCACGAACGTGCTTAAGAATAGACTTAACACCACGTGCGCTTGAAGCAACAACATTACCAGAAGTCATGTAATCAGTACCGCCAGCAAAGTCAGTCATGATAGCACCAGCTTCACGAGCGATTAGGTCGCCAGCTGCTAGATCCCATGGCTTAAGGCCAAGTTCTAGGTAACCATCAACACGGCCAGCTGCTAGGTAACATAGGTCAAGAGCAGGAGAACCTGTACGACGGAAATCAGCACAGTCAATGAATAGACCAGAGATGATCTTCATGAAAGATTCAGAGTGTTGTTTTTGCTTGAATGGGAAACCAGTCGCTAGAACAGTACCTTGAAGGTCTTTTAGTTGAGTAACACGCATACGAGCGTTGTTAAGTTGAGCGCCAGCGCCACGTTGAGCTGTAAATAGCTCGTTTAGCATTGGGTCATAAACACAAGCAACTTCTGTACGACCGTTCATACGAACAGCGATAGATACAGAGAAGTGAGGGAAACCTTTTACAAAGTTGTTGGTGCCATCTAGTGGGTCAACGATCCATTGTACGTCAGAGTCTTTACCTTCAGTCAGGCCTTTCTCTTCAGAAATAATGCTGTGCTCTGGGTAAGATGCTTTGATTGTCTCAATAATCATGTACTCAGCTTCTTGAGCAATGTTAGTAACGTAATCGTTGTTACCTTTTAGAGACGATTCGATCTTATCAGTTGTTTCTAGAGATTTAGCAATATGGTTGCCAGCTTTACGCGCAGCGCGTATCGCAATGTTTAGCATTGGATGCATATGGTTTTTCCCACAAGATGTTAAAGAACAATTTAAAGCGGCGGCGAGTATACCAAAGTTTTACCAAAAGGGAAGTGGTTATTTTTTGAACTCTTGGTTTCACATTCCGCGAAGGGTCTGACCATTTTACTTTGCTATGTGTTAATATCTCGCGATTATTTTTAAAGTGGTGTCATATAGCATGTTAGACAATGTAAAAGTCGTTCTGGTTGGTACGTCTCATTCGGGAAATATCGGATCAGCAGCTCGCGCAATGAAAGTGATGGGTTTGAGTCAATTAGTTCTTGTAGACCCTCAATGTGAAGTTGACGAGCAGACCTTAGCACTGGCTGCTGGTGCAGGTGACATCGCAGAAAACGCGACGATTGTTTCTACTCTTGAAGAAGCAGTAAAAGACTGTGGCTTGGTTGTGGGTTCAAGTGCTCGCTCTCGTACGCTTGAATGGCCAATGCTTGAGCCTCGTGAGTGTGGTGAAAAGTTTGCGGTTGAAGGTCAGAAGCACCCAGTAGCATTAGTATTTGGCCGTGAACGTACTGGCTTAACTAATGATGAACTTCAGAAGTGTCATTACCATGTATGCATTCCGGCTAACCCGGAATACAGCTCGCTAAACCTAGCAATGGCAGTACAGACACTCAGCTACGAAGTACGTGTTGCACACCTTGATATGGTGGCTAGCCAATATCAGCCACAGCAACAAGATGAGTACCCACGTCACGATGAACTAGAAATGTTCTATGAACACCTTGAAAAAGTGATCATCGATACCCAATTTATCTCTAAGGATAAGCCGGGTCAGGTTATGAACAAGCTACGTCGTCTATTTAGCCGTGCTCGTCCAGAACTGCAAGAAATCAACACGCTTCGCGGTATTTTGACTTCGATTGAGAAGAGCAAAAGCGACAAATAAAGTCCATACAATAGCTAAGGGTGAATACCTGACTAAAATAGTCAACTAAATACTTGACCAATTTAGTCGGGTATGGGAAGATTCCAACCACATAAACAATGTGGATACGGTGTGATATGAAACTTACATCTAAAGGAAGATATGCGGTAACAGCTATGCTAGATGTAGCACTGCATTCGCAAAAAAGCCCAGTTCCTCTGGCTGATATTTCAGAGCGACAAGGCATCTCGTTATCTTACTTAGAACAACTATTTTCTAAGTTACGTAAAGCTGGCTTAGTTGCTAGTGTTCGCGGCCCTGGCGGTGGTTACCGTTTAGGTGCTGAAGCGAGCGACATCGCTGTCGGAACTGTGATTGCAGCAGTAGACGAATCAGTCGATGCGACTAAGTGTCACGGTCGAGCAGATTGCCAAGGTGGTAGTCGTTGTTTAACTCACACTCTATGGCGTGATTTAAGCTCCCGAATCAGCAGCTTTTTAAACGACATTACGCTCGGTGAGCTAATGAAAGATAACGAAGTTTTAGAAATTTCTGATCGTCAAGATATCGATCTTGCGGTTAATAATGGTTTTGCACATAAAAATACGAGCACTACAACGATTAGTGCAGCACCTCACGGTGTTAATGCCCGCTCTTAGCGGTCAGTTTTTACATTGGAGTAGAAAATGAAACTGCCTATTTACTTTGACTATTCAGCTACATGCCCAGTCGATCCACGAGTTGCTGAGAAAATGGTTCAGTGCATGACGATGGACGGTAACTTCGGTAACCCTGCATCTCGTTCACACCGTTACGGCTGGCAGGCAGAAGAAGCAGTAGATAATGCTCGTGAGCAAATTGCTGACCTACTAAATGCAGACCCGCGTGAAATTGTTTTCACTTCTGGTGCTACAGAGTCAGATAACCTTGCTATTAAAGGTGCAGCGCACTTTTACGAGAAGAAAGGTAAGCACGTAATCACGTGCAAAACAGAACATAAAGCGGTTCTTGATCCATGTCGCCAACTAGAGCGTGAAGGTTTTGAGGTAACTTACCTTGAGCCAGAAGCAAACGGCATCATCGATCTAGACAAGCTACAAGCTGCAATGCGTGAAGACACTGTTCTAGTTTCTATCATGCACGTTAACAACGAGATTGGTGTAATCCAAGATATCTCTGCAATCGGCGAACTATGTCGTTCACGCAAGATCATCTTCCACGTTGATGCGGCGCAATCTGCGGGTAAAATCCCACTAGACGTACAAGAGATGAAAGTTGACCTAATCTCACTTTCAGCTCACAAAATGTATGGCCCTAAAGGTATCGGTGCACTTTACGTTCGTCGTAAGCCGCGTATTCGTCTTGAAGCACAAATGCACGGCGGCGGTCATGAGCGTGGTTTCCGTTCAGGTACGCTTGCTACTCACCAAATCGTGGGTATGGGCGAAGCTTGTGCTGTTGCTAAGCAAGACATGCAGAAAGATTACGATCACGCACTAGCACTTCGTGAGCGCCTATTGAAAGGTGTTCAAGATCTAGAAGCGGTAACGGTAAACGGTGACTTAGACCAACGTGTACCACACAACCTAAACGTGAGCTTTGCTTTCGTTGAAGGTGAATCTCTGCTTATGTCTCTAAAAGACCTAGCAGTATCATCAGGTTCTGCATGTACATCAGCAAGCCTAGAGCCTTCATACGTTCTTCGTGCTCTTGGTCTGAACGATGAACTGGCACACAGCTCAGTACGTTTCTCATTCGGCCGTTTCACAACGGAAGAAGAAATCGACTACGCGATTGCACAAATCCGTGTAGCGGTAAACAAATTACGCGACATGTCTCCTCTATGGGATATGTATAAAGAAGGGATTGATTTGAACACTGTTGAGTGGGCTCATCACTAATCTCACGGAAATAGAGGATTCGAGGTAACTATCATGGCATATAGCGAAAAAGTAATTGATCACTACGAAAACCCACGTAACGTAGGTTCGTTTGATAAAGAAGACCCAAGTGTAGGTAGCGGCATGGTTGGCGCACCAGCTTGTGGTGACGTAATGAAACTGCAAATCAAAGTATCTGCAGAAGGTATTATTGAAGACGCAAAATTCAAGACTTACGGTTGCGGTAGCGCAATCGCTTCTAGCTCACTAGTAACTGAGTGGGTTAAAGGTAAAAGCATTGATGAAGCAGCGGCTATCAAAAACTCTGAAATTGCAGAAGAACTAGAGTTGCCACCAGTGAAAGTTCACTGTTCAATTCTTGCTGAAGATGCAATCAAAGCAGCAGTTGCGGATTACAAAAAGAAGCACTAATCGCTTCTGCAAGGTAATCACTTCAAAAAGTAATATTTGGGAGCATCCTTTGTGCTCCCCCTGAGTTCTCAATTTATATAAAACACAAGGTTGTAGTATGGCCATCACCATGACAGATACGGCAGCAAGCCGAGTTCAAGCTTTCCTAGATAACCGAGGTAAAGGTATCGGGTTGCGCTTAGCGGTAAAAACTACTGGCTGTTCGGGTATGGCGTATGTACTGGAATTCGTTGACGAGCTTAACGAAGAAGACGAAGTGTTCGAGCATTCAGGTGTTAAGGTCATCATTGATCCAAAGAGCCTAGTTTACCTAGACGGTACTGAGCTTGATTACGTAAAAGAAGGCCTAAACGAAGGTTTTGAATTCAACAACCCGAACGCGAAAGGCGAATGTGGTTGTGGTGAGAGCTTCAATGTATAAACGCCTCAATCGTTGAGCGTTTATAGTGAGCGAAGAATAAAATTAGGCTCTGTTTAAAGAGCCTAAACTTAGGACCACCGTTACATGAATCATTTCGAATTATTTGGGCTACCACTTCAGTTTCAACTGGATGGTAGCCTTCTTTCTTCTCAGTTTAGAGATCTGCAACGTCAATTCCACCCTGATAAATTTGCCACAGCTTCTGAGCGTGATCGCCTATTAGCCGTGCAAAAAGCTGCGCAAATTAACGATGCGTACCAGGTGTTGAAGAATCCAATCAGCCGAGCTGAATACCTGTTAGTGCAACATGGTGAGGATATTCGCGGCGAGCAGCAGACCATGCAAGATCCTATGTTCCTGATGGAGCAAATGGAATTGCGTGAAGAGCTTGAAGACATCGCCGACAGTTCTGATCCGGAAGATGCATTGTTTGCATTTGAAGGAAAGGTTAGCAAAATGTATAAACAACAATTAAGCGCTATCCAACAAGAACTCGACAGCGAAGCTTGGTTAGAAGCTGCAGACCGAGTAAGAAAGCTTAAGTTTATTGCAAAATTAAAGAATGAAATCGAATTAGTTGAAGATCGTTTGATCGGCTAGTTCGTATAACAAGGACACATCCATGGCACTACTTCAGATTGCAGAACCAGGGCAAAGCGCCGCTCCTCACCAGCACAAGCTTGCTGTGGGTATTGATTTAGGTACAACAAACTCATTGGTTGCGGCAGTGCGCAGTGGTGAGGCGAGCACGCTCGTTGATCAACAAGGTCGCAGTATTCTGCCTTCCGTTGTTCACTATACGTCAGAGTCGTACACGACTGGTGATGAAGCTCGTGCAAATGCACAGACTGATCCTAAAAATACCATTATCTCGGTGAAGCGATTAATCGGTCGTTCATTGTCAGATATCCAACAGCGATACCCGTCTCTGCCATATCAGTTTGAAGAAAGTGATAATGGTCTGCCTGTGATTAGCACAGAACAAGGCAACAAGAACCCAATTCAAGTATCAGCAGACATTCTGCGAGCGCTAGGTCAACGTGCTGAATCAACACTTGGTGGCGAGTTATCTGGTGCTGTTATTACCGTTCCTGCTTACTTTGATGATGCACAGCGTGCTGGTACGAAAGACGCGGCGCAACTTGCTGGTCTTCACGTGTTACGTCTTCTTAATGAACCCACTGCAGCTGCGATTGCTTACGGCTTGGATTCAGGTAAAGAAGGAGTAATTGCTGTTTATGACTTAGGTGGTGGTACGTTTGATATCTCTATCCTACGCCTTTCTAAAGGTGTCTTCGAAGTTTTAGCAACAGGCGGCGACTCTGCATTAGGCGGCGATGACTTTGACCATTTAGTTGCGGATCATTTCCAAGAGCAAATGGGCTTATCAGAGCTAACTGCAGAACAGAATCGTATTCTTCTCGACGCCGCAACAGAAGCGAAGATTGGCTTATCTGAAACGGCAAGCGTTGAGGTTGACGTACTAGGTTGGTCTGGTTCATTAACTCGTGATGAGTTCGAAGCGATCATCAAGCCACTTGTGAAGAAAACATTGCTTTCATGCCGTCGTGCACTGAAAGATGCGGAAGTTGACGCGGATGAAGTACTAGAAGTCGTGATGGTCGGCGGTTCTACTCGCACATTGCTTGTACGTGAAATGGTGGGTGACTTCTTTGGTCGTATGCCATTAACCAGCATTAACCCTGATGAAGTGGTTGCGATTGGTGCATCGATTCAAGCGGATATCTTAGTCGGTAATAAGCCTGATTCTGAAATGCTGCTACTGGACGTTATCCCCCTGTCTCTTGGCATCGAAACCATGGGCGGCTTGGTCGAAAAGATCATCCCTCGTAACACCACAATCCCAGTTGCTCGCGCACAAGAATTTACCACGTTCAAAGACGGTCAAACTGCAATGACAGTGCACACCGTTCAAGGTGAACGTGAGATGGTTGATGACTGTCGTTCACTGGCTCGATTTGCTCTTAAAGGCATCCCGCCGATGACTGCTGGTGCGGCGCATATTCGTGTGACTTACCAAGTAGATGCAGATGGTCTACTATCGGTCACCGCTATGGAGAAGAGCACGGGTGTTCAAGCTGAAATCCAAGTTAAGCCTTCTTATGGCCTAAGTGATAACGAAGTAGCGAGCATGCTGAAAGACTCGATGACTTTTGCAAAAGAAGACATGCAAGCGCGTGCTCTTGCTGAGCAACGCGTAGAAGCGGATCGCGTTATTGAAGGCCTAATTGCTGCAATGCAAGCTGATGGCGATGAGCTGCTGGATGAGCAAGGTAAACAACAACTGGTTCAAGCGATTGAAGCACTGATTGAAGCGCGTAATGGCGATAATGCCGATGCCATTGAACTAGAAATTAAGAATACCGACAAAGCGAGTCAAGACTTTGCTTCTCGTCGTATGGATAAATCAATTCGTGCTGCACTGTCAGGTCAGTCAGTCGATAATATTTAATAGTTAGAGAATAGATAAACATGCCAAAGATTATTGTTTTACCTCACGAAGATCTATGTCCAGAAGGCGCTGTTTTAGAAGCAAAAACTGGTGAGACGGTTCTTGATGTTGCACTGAAGGCCGGTATTGGTATTGAACACGCATGTGAAAAATCGTGTGCATGTACGACATGTCACGTTGTGATTCGTGAAGGTTTTGATTCTTTAGAAGAGAGTGATGATCTAGAAGATGACATGCTAGATAAAGCATGGGGCTTAGAGATGGAATCTCGCCTTGGTTGCCAAGCAAAAGTGGCTAATGAAGATCTTGTAGTAGAGATTCCAAAGTACACATTGAACCTAGCGTCTGAAGATCACTAAGAACTTCTCTATGGTCATGGTGGTTTCGCCATGACTGATATTACGGTTTAACAAAACTGGCCTAAAATATAGATCATAAAGGCGACCAAGCGTCGCTAATAAATATAAGGAAGTGTTATGAGCTTGAAGTGGATTGATTCGCGAGATATCGCAATTGAGCTATGTGATTTGTACCCTGATACTGATCCTAAAACGGTACGTTTTACCGATTTACACCAATGGGTATTAGACCTTGAAGAGTTCGATGACGAGCCTAACCACTCGAATGAGAAAATCTTAGAGGCTATTATTTTATGCTGGATGGATGAGATGGATTAATCCTCTTGTCTAATTACTTGGTCGCGGGTTGGTATCAGTCAAATATAAAACGCAGCCAAGTTAACAATTCTTACCAAAAAAAGCGGACCTTATGGTCCGTTTTTTTATCAAAATGACATTTTCCTCCTACATAATGCTAACATCAGTGCGCTAATAAAAAATAATCAGAATCACACACTCAAAGTGGTTCATGACAAGGAGAAATCATGTCTACACAGATGTCAGTATTTTTAAGTCAAGAAGCTGCCCAGCCTCAGTGGGGAGCAAGAGCTATTTTATCGTTCTCAGAAGCAGGAGCGACCATTCACATTGGTGAAGGCCACGATCTAGGCGCAGTTCAACGTGCTGGTCGTACGCTTGACGGACAAGGTATCGCATTCGTTTCACTTCGTGGTGAAGGTTGGGATCTAGAAAGCGTTTGGGCTTTCTACCAAGGCTACCGTGGACCAAAGAAAAAGAATGCATTGGAATGGGATGCTCTTTCAGAAGCTGATCAAACTGAGCTTGAAGCTCGTATTCGTGCAACTGACTGGACGCGTGACATTATCAACAAAACCGCTGAAGAAGTGGCGCCTCGTCAATTAGCGACGATGGCAGCTGAATACATCAAATCAGTGGCGCCAGCGGGCACAGTAAAAGCAAAAATCGTTAAAGACAAAGATCTCCTAACTGAAGGTTGGGAAGGCATCTACGCGGTAGGCCGTGGCTCTGAGCGTACATCAGCAATGCTGCAACTGGACTTCAACCCAACAGGCGATGAAAACGCACCTGTATTTGCTTGCTTAGTGGGTAAAGGTATTACGTTCGATTCGGGCGGCTACAGCATTAAACCAGGTCAATTCATGACAGCGATGAAGGCTGACATGGGCGGCGCAGCAACGATTACTGGTGGTTTAGGTCTAGCGATTGAACGTGGTCTGAATAAGCGTATCAAGCTTATTCTATGTTGCGCAGAGAACATGATCTCTGGTCGCGCATTGAAGCTTGGCGACATCATTACTTACAAAAATGGTAAGACAGTTGAGATCATGAATACCGATGCGGAAGGTCGCTTGGTACTTGCTGATGGTCTGATGTACGCAAGTGCACAAAATCCTGAGTTGATTATCGATTGTGCAACGCTAACAGGCGCAGCTAAAAATGCATTAGGTAATGATTACCACGCACTACTAAGCTTCGACGATGAGTTGTCTCACCAAGCGCTGACGGCGGCAAACCAAGAGAAAGAAGGCCTATGGCCACTGCCTCTTGCTGATTTCCACCGTGGTATGTTGCCTTCAAACTTTGCTGATCTGTCAAACATCAGCACGGGCGATTACACACCGGGTGCAAGTACAGCGGCTGCGTTCCTTTCTTACTTTGTAGATGACTACAAAAAAGGTTGGATTCATATGGATTGCGCAGGTACTTACCGTAAGTCAGCAAGTGACAAGTGGGCGGCTGGCGCAACGGGTATGGGCGTTCGCACACTGGCTCGTCTTCTTATCGACCAAGCAAAATAATAAGGGTGAGCGGTATTTTGTGCCGCTCATTCATAAAGCTAAGATCGAAAGATCTCAGTAATTTCAGTATTTAATAACAAAAAAATGAAGTGAAGGAATCCCTATGGCTCTAGAAAGAACGTTCTCAATTGTTAAGCCGGATGCAGTTAAGCGTAACCTTGTTGGTGAAATCTACCACCGTATCGAAAAAGCAGGTCTAGAAATTATTGCTGCTAAGATGGTTCGTCTTACTGAAGAGCAAGCGAGTGGCTTCTACGCTGAACACGAAGGTAAAGAGTTTTTCCCAGCTCTTAAAGAGTTTATGACTTCTGGACCTATCATGGTTCAAGTGCTTGAAGGCGAAAACGCGATCGCTCGTTACCGTGAACTAATGGGTAAAACTAACCCAGAAGAAGCGGCGTGCGGCACTATCCGTGCTGATTACGCAATCAGCATGCGCTACAACTCAGTACACGGCAGCGACAGCCCTGAGTCTGCAGCTCGCGAAATCGAATTCTTCTTTCCAGAATCTGAAATTTGCCCACGCCCAGCTCAATAATCGGCACAGCAAATAATTCTAAAGGCTTCACTTCGGTGAGGCTTTTTTCGTTTCTGATAGGTAGTGGGAAAAGATGTGTAGTGAAAAGCGAGATTCCAGATACCTCGTCCCTCGGTTCTGGAATGACGGGGAGCTTTGGAGAAAAAATATCGTAATAAATATTGCGAGCTGTCGGTGATTGTCTACGTCATTCCCGCAAGCGACGAAGGAGTGTAATCGGGAATCTTTTCTTTAAATTGGGTAATCTCAGGCTAATAAATATATTTGTTCAAATTTTAATCGCTTAAGTTTGAATGTCTTAATAAACACAGGGTTTTACAATGCTTGTTGAAGTTGCGTAAAGCCTGTACAATTCGCGCCCTTAATTATTGTTCCGTCATTGAGAGGCATCATGACCACAGCTAAAGTCAATCTACTCGATTTTGATCGTAAAGGTCTTCGTAAATTTTTCACAGAAGAACTGAATGAGAAAGCGTTTCGAGCAGAGCAAGTGATGAAGTGGATTTATCACTTCGGTGTCGATGACTTCGAACAGATGAACAACATCAACAAAAAGTTACGTGAGAAACTTCAACGTCGCTGTGAAATTGTTGCACCTGTTGTTTCTGAAGCTCAACACTCTTCAGATGGCACAATTAAATGGGCGATGAGCGTTGGCGATCAAGACGTTGAAACGGTATACATCCCAGATGGTGACCGTGCGACGCTGTGTGTGTCTTCACAGGTTGGTTGTGCACTTGAATGTAAGTTCTGTTCTACAGCTCAACAAGGCTTTAACCGTAACCTAAAAGTTTCAGAGATTGTTGGCCAAATCTGGCGTGCATCTCGCGAAATCGGTCTAGAAAAAGAAACCGGTCGTCGTCCAATTACTAACGTTGTAATGATGGGTATGGGCGAGCCTCTATTGAACATGAAGAACCTAATGCCATCATTAGAAATCATGCTTGATGATCTAGGTTTCGCACTGTCTAAGCGTCGTGTAACCGTATCAACTTCTGGTGTTGTATCTGGCCTTGACCAAATGACAGACAACATCGATGTAGCATTGGCTATCTCTCTACACGCGCCAAACGATGCACTACGTAGCCAAATCATGCCGATCAACGACCGTTGGGATATCCAAGACTTCCTAGCATCTGTTCGTCGTTACATTGCATCTTCAAATGCTAACCGCGGTAAAGTAACGGTTGAGTACGTGTTATTGGACCATGTGAATGATGATATGGACCATGCACGTGAACTTGCAGAGCTAATGAAAGAGACGCCTTGTAAGATCAACTTGATTCCATTCAACCCTTACCCGGGTTCGCCTTATAAGAAGCCAAGCAACTCTCGTATTGATCGCTTCCAAAAAACGCTGATGGAATATAACTACACAGTAACTGTTCGTAAAACTCGTGGTGATGATATTGATGCCGCGTGTGGTCAGTTAGTCGGTGATGTTATTGACAGAACCAAGCGCACTAAAATGCTTAAAGCAGCCTCTGAAGCGAACTTGATTGCCGGTGATGTGATTGAAGTAAAAGCGGTATAAAACGCGATTAGAACCTAAACAAGCCAGAAGTCTTACTTCTGGCTTGTTGCTTTTCTGGGGTACAGTTTTTGATTTTTTGGACTTCTTGCCCACGCTTTCTTACATTTTTCGTCAAATTTTGGACAAAACCATGAGCTGACGGTAAATTTTGTCTAAAGTGTTTTTGCCTTGTAATGGCATTAGCTTATGATTAACTAATCTTAAATTAATTTAAGTGCTCGCTTGCTACTGATCGTCAATATGTCTATTTAGGTTGGCTACTTGATAAACTAGCTTCCTGAGAAGGTCATCCATAATAAATGAATGATGTTCGTCTTTAAGGGTTGATGATTTAGATAGCAGGAAAAATTCCACATAACGTGGGTTGTTAGATTGAGCTTAAACGACAATAAAAAAACGCTCTCCTCAACCTGCGATAATACTTTAGAAGTTCACTCTCTATGAACACAGAACAAGATACACAGACGCAAGAAACCGTAGCTCCAGCTTTGGAAGCAGGAACGCTGCTTAAGAACAAACGAGAATCTCTTGGTTTAACGCAAAAGCAGATTTCTGATCGCTTAAAACTTCGCGTTACGCTGATCCAACAAATTGAAGAAAACCAATTCGAGTCAGATCAAGTGGCGACGTTTATGCGTGGCTACATTCGTTCATATGCGAAATACGTCAATCTTGACGAAAAAGTCGTATTGAGTGCTCTGCATCATGCCGGTGATGCTCAGCATCAAGAGCAAGAAATGCTGAGCTTTTCTCGTAAGACTAAAACCGAGAAGCACAACAGCCGTATTATGATCCTGACTTGGAGCATTTTTGCGGTCATTGCGGGTATCTCCTCACTTTGGTGGTGGCAGAACCAACAGCAAGACACTCTATCTCAATCTTTAGCGAATACTGAAAGCTCAGAAGAGCTAGCGGTAGAAGAATCACTTGCCCCTGAATTCAACTCTTTAGAAGTGATTGAAGCTGAACAAAACGAAGCGGGTGCTTCTGTTGTTGAAGGTACTGAAGACCTTGCTGCGATAAGCGATGCGGAAGATATTTCTGATGCAGTTACTCCAGCTGACGAAACTCCTGAGCAGCAAGCAACAGAGACAGAACCAACTGCTGAAGTTACTGCAAATGCAGAAGCTGTTGAAGCAAACACAACTCCTGAAGCTGTTACTAAAGAATTAGTGATGCAGTTTTCTGCTGATTGCTGGATCCAAGTAAAAGATGCAACGGGTAAAACCTTGTCGACTGGCATTAAAAAAGCAGGTCAGTCGCTAAATCTTTCAGGAACTGCGCCATATAAAGTGATTCTAGGTGCGCCAGAGGGCGTATCAATGACATTTGCAAGTGAACCTGTCGACCTTTCTGGGTATACTTCAGGCAAAGTAGCTAGAATAACCTTACCTTAGAGTTAATATGCAACACGAATCTCCTATTATTCGTCGCAAATCAACCCGTATTTATGTGGGTGATGTGCCGATCGGTGATGGTGCACCAATTGCTGTGCAATCCATGACCAACACAAGAACAACAGATGTAGCCGCTACCGTTGCTCAAATTAGAGCTCTGGAAAAAGTTGGCGCTGATATCGTTCGCGTATCCGTACCGACTATGGATGCCGCTGAAGCCTTTAAGCTAATCAAGCAGCAGGTCTCTGTTCCTTTGGTTGCTGATATTCACTTCGACTACCGTATCGCACTTAAAGTGGCTGAATACGGCGTTGACTGTCTGCGTATCAACCCAGGCAACATCGGTAACGAAAGCCGTATCCGCTCAGTTGTTGATTGCGCACGTGATATGAATATTCCGATTCGTATTGGTGTTAACGGCGGTTCTCTAGAGAAAGAGATCCAAGAGAAATACACAGAACCTACAGCAGAAGCGCTTGTTGAATCAGCAATGCGTCATGTCGATATCCTCGACCGTCTGAACTTTGATCAATTCAAAGTCAGCGTTAAGGCGTCTGATGTATTCCTTGCCGTCGGTTCTTACCGCTTGCTTGCTAAGCAGATTGACCAACCTCTTCATCTTGGCATTACCGAAGCGGGTGGTGCGCGTGCTGGTTCTGTGAAGTCCGCGGTAGGTTTAGGTATGCTTCTTTCTGAAGGTATCGGCGACACGCTGCGTATCTCGCTAGCGGCTGATCCTGTTGAAGAGATCAAAGTTGGTTTTGATATTCTTAAATCTTTGCGCATTCGTTCGCGTGGCATCAACTTCATTGCGTGTCCGAGCTGTTCTCGTCAAGAGTTCGATGTTATTAACACTGTTAATGCCCTTGAAGAGCGCTTAGAAGACGTGATCACTCCAATGGATGTGTCAATCATCGGTTGTGTGGTTAATGGCCCAGGTGAAGCTGAAGTGTCTCATTTAGGTCTTGCAGGTAGTGCACGCAAGAGTGCTTTCTACGAAGACGGTAAGCGTCAGAAAGAGCGATTCGACAACGATGACCTTGTCGACAAACTTGAAGCTAAGATTCGTGCAAAAGCATCAGTGCTTGATCAAGCAAATCGCATTGATGTAGAAAACTTAGAAGATTAATACAACGCGATGGGGTGTGATTGTCTATTCGCACTAACACCTGGTCGTGAGAAATTACGGAATAAATACTGTGGCTAAAAATATCCAAGCAATTCGAGGCATGAACGACTGCCTTCCAACTCAATCACCACTGTGGCAGAAAGTAGAAAGCGCAGTTAAAAACGTGGTGAGCGCATACGGTTACAACGAAGTACGTATGCCTATCGTTGAAGAAACAAACCTATTTAGCCGTGCAGTTGGTGAAGAAACTGACGTTGTTTCTAAAGAGATGTACACCTTTGATGACCGTAATGGCGACAGCCTAACGCTGCGTCCAGAAGGCACAGCTGGTTGTGTACGTTCATGTATTCAAAACAGCCTTATCAACCGTGATGAACAGCGCCTATGGTACATGGGCCCGATGTTCCGTCACGAGCGTCCTCAAAAAGGTCGTTACCGTCAATTCCACCAATGTGGTGTTGAGGTGTTTGGCCTAGACGGTCCAGACGTTGACGCAGAACTTATCATGATGACAGCACGTCTATGGCGTGAGCTAGGTATCGATAAGCACGTTCGCCTAGAGCTAAACTCAATCGGTTCTCAAGAAGATCGCGTAAGCTACCGCACTGCGTTAGTGGCTTTCCTTGAGCAACACATTGATGTGCTAGATGAAGACTGTAAACGTCGCATGCACACTAATCCTCTACGTGTACTTGATACTAAGAACCCTGATGTTCAAGCTATCTTAGGTGACGCACCTCGACTATCTGAATATCTAGGTGAAGAATCGAAGCAACATTTTGCTGGTTTATGTGAACTTCTTGACGCTGTTGGTATCGAATACCAAGTTAATGAGCGTCTAGTTCGTGGCCTAGATTACTACAACCGCACCGTATTTGAGTGGATCACTGATAGTCTTGGTGCTCAAGGTACAGTATGTGGCGGCGGCCGTTACGATGGTCTTGTTGAGCAACTAGGCGGCAAAGCAACCAATGCAGTTGGCTTCGCAATGGGTCTAGAGCGTCTGGTTCTGATGATGGAAACGCTAGAGCTAACAGAAGTTCGCCGTAGCGTTGATGTATACGTAGTTGCTGCTGGCGAAGGTACTATGATCGCGGGTATGCAGTTAGCGAATCAATTACGCGACACCGTTGAAGGCGTACGTGTAATGAACCACTTCGGTGGTGGTAACTTCAAGAAGCAATTCAAACGTGCTGACAAAGTAGGTGCTGTTGTGGCGTTGGTACTTGGTGAGAACGAAGTTGCTGACAATACAGTTGTGCTAAAAGATCTGGTTGGCGGCGAGCAAGAAACCGTGTCTCAAACGGAAGTTGCAGAGAAAGTTGCTGCGCTAATCTAATTAGCCATTGAGCAAACGCTCATAATGAATACTAACGTCAGCACTATGCTGGCGTTTAAAGAATTAAAGAGGACAGGAAGTGGAACTTTACGATAGCGAAGAGCAACAAGTTGAAGCCATTAAAGATTGGTGGAAAGAGAACGGTAAAGCCGTAATCTTTGGTGCGGTTATTGGTTTAGGTGGTCTATTTGGCTGGCGCTATTACCAAGATTCAGTCGTTGAAGCGCGTGAAGCTGCTTCAGAAAGCTACACCTCTGTAATTTCAGCTCTTGATGCTAAGGGCGTTGATGCTCAATCTGATATTCAAGCTTTCATCGACGCAAACAAAGATGCTGAGTACTCAGTACTTGCTGCTATGCAATTAGCAAAAGTACAAGTACAAGCGGGTGAGCTAGCAGCAGCACTTGAACAGCTAGAGTGGGCAAAATCGGCAACTAAGGACGCGGCACTTGCGCCACTACTTACTTACCGTGTTGCACGTATTAAAGCTGAGCAAGGTGAATTTGACGCAGCACTGGCTGATCTTGCTGCTATGACAGATGAATCTTGGAAAGGCCGTGTTGCCGAACTGCGTGGTGATATCTCACTTCGTAAAGGCGACACTGACGCAGCATACAGTGCTTACACAGAAGCACAGCAAGCTGTTGACGCTAGCCAAACGCTTCAAATCAAACTTGACGACCTAGCTAAATAAGGCGCTTTGAATGAAGAAGATGTTTCCAAAAGCGGCGTTGTGTGCGATTGCTCTTGGCCTACTAGCTGGCTGTGCGGGTGAAGAAGACACCGTAATCATGGCTCCAGTACCAACGGTAAACAGCGAGTTCACTCCTAGTCAGGAATGGTCTACGTCGGTTGGTGATGGTGTTGGTCACTACTTTTCAAAACTATCGCCAGAATTGGCTTACGACAAAGTATTTGTTGCGAGCCGTGAAGGTATGGTTAAAGCGCTTGACCCTGAAACAGGTAAAGAGCTGTGGAAAGTCGATCTTGAGAAAGACGTACTGGCTCGTTTATCGGGTGGTTTAACGGCGGCTTACGGCAAAGTATTTGTTGGTTCTGAAAATGGCGAAGTGATCGCGATGGATGAATCAACCGGTGAAGAGCTGTGGCGTGTATCAGTGAATGGCGAGGTGCTTGCATCCCCTGCAACTGATAGCAACATGGTTATTGTTCATACCAGTCGCGGTATGTTGATCGCGTTAGATCAAGTAAGCGGCGAACAAAAATGGACCATCAGTACTGAAGTACCAAGCCTAACACTTCGTGGCGATAGCTCGCCTGTTGCGGTTTCTGGCGGTGTATTCTGGGGAACTGCAAATGGTCGTCTAGCTGCAGCTATCGTTGACCGTGGTCAGCTTATTTGGCAACAGCCAGTAGGTACGCCAAAAGGTGCAACGGAAATCGATCGTTTGGTTGATGTTGATGCATCTCCAATTGTTCTTGGTGGAACCCTGTATACTGTAGGTATCAACGGTCAGCTGATTGCAATCGATCTTCGTTCTGGTAAGCCAATTTGGAAACGTAACTATTCGTCAGCGATTGATTTAGCAAGTGATGGCAGCCGTTTGTTCGTTGTTACCGACAAAGACCATGTGGTTGCAGTCGATGCTCGTAGTGGTACTGAACTTTGGAGCACTCCATTGTTAGAAAACCGCTTACTGACAGCTCCTGCTATTATTAATGGGTATGTAGTCGTGGGTGATACAGAAGGTTATCTGCACTGGTTAGATCGTTCATCGGGTGAGTTTGTTGCTCAACAGCTTGTCGATGATAGCGGCTTTGCGGTTGCGCCAATTGAACTGCCTGAAGGCTACTTAGTGACGACTCGCAATGGCGATGTAAAGAAACTAACGATTAGCCAATAAAAGCGTGATATAATTCACAGTCGGCTCCTGGTTGGTAACAGCCAGGAGCCGTTTTGTTGTTAAAAATTAATAAACCATGTGGTTATAGGTAAGAGTTTAAACTTGCGAACAAGTGCTTACCTATAACTACATTTAGAGAAGAAATTGTAGAGGTTGTTATGGTACCTGTTGTTGCTCTAGTAGGGCGTCCGAACGTAGGTAAATCTACGTTATTTAACCGATTGACTCGAACTCGTGATGCATTGGTTGCGGATTTCCCTGGCTTAACGCGTGACCGTAAATACGGTCATGCTCATTTTAGCGAGCATGACTTTATTGTTATTGACACTGGCGGTATCGACGGTACTGAAGAAGGTGTTGAAACTAAAATGGCAGAACAGTCGCTAGCGGCGATTGATGAAGCTGATGTCGTTCTATTTATGGTAGATGGCCGTGCGGGTCTAACACCTTCAGACGTGGCGATTGCTAAGCACCTACGTCAACTAGAAAAGCCTTCAATGCTAGTAGTAAACAAGGTTGATGGTATCGACCCTGATGCTGCAAGTGCTGACTTCTGGCAACTAGGCGTAGAAGACATGTACCAAATCGCTGCGGCGCACGGTCGTGGTGTTACTGCACTTATTGACCTTGCTCTTAACCCATTCGCAGAAGCGCTAAAAGCGGAAAATGGCGAAGTAAGCGATTTGACTGAGTTTGAAGACGAAGAAGAAGAGCAGGTTGAGTTTACAGAAGAAGAAGCTGAAGAAGAATTCAAGCGCCTTCAAGATCAACCGATCAAGCTAGCGATCATTGGCCGTCCTAACGTAGGTAAATCAACGCTAACTAACCGTATTCTTGGTGAAGAGCGTGTGGTTGTTTACGATATGCCAGGCACAACTCGTGACTCTATCTACATCCCAATGCAACGTGATGAGCGTGAATACGTTTTAATCGATACTGCGGGTGTTCGTCGTCGTAAAAACATCAACGAAACGGTAGAAAAGTTCTCAGTGGTTAAAACACTGAAAGCGATTGAAGATGCTAACGTTGTATTGCTGCTTATCGATGCTCGCGAAAACATCTCTGATCAAGATCTAAGCTTGTTAGGCTTTGCGTTGAACGCTGGTCGTTCAATTGTTATTGCTGTAAACAAGTGGGATGGCCTAGATAATGACGTTAAAGAACGCGTTAAGAAAGAGCTAGATCGTCGCTTAGGCTTTGTTGATTTCGCACGTATTCACTTTATCTCTGCACTTCACGGTACAGGTGTTGGTCACTTATTTGAGTCTGTACAAGAAGCTTACAAGTCAGCGACGACTCGTGTTGGTACTTCTGTTCTAACTCGTATCATGAAAATGGCAACTGATGATCACCAACCGCCTATGGTTCGTGGCCGTCGTGTGAAACTGAAATACGCGCACGCTGGTGGCTATAACCCACCGATTATCGTTATCCACGGTAACCAAGTACGTAACTTGCCAGATTCATACAAACGATTCTTGATGAACTACTACCGCCGTTCACTAGAGATTATGGGTACACCAATTCGCATTCAATTCCAGAACAGCGAGAACCCATTTGAAGCTAAGACTAACAAGCTGACAATCTCTCAAGAGCGTAAACGTAAGCGTATGATGAGCATGGTTAAAGGCCGTAAATAGTCCTTTCCAATAGATTTGATACCCGAGCCTGTCTCGGGTATTTTTTTAAGCAAAATTCACGTTAATCCACAACGGCACATTTTTGTTTCGCTGTGGCTTAACGAATCAGACTAGATTCCAAAAGAAGAACGATATGACCACTAGCGATTTGATTACACAAGCTCAAGCAATCACGCCAACCATTACTCAATTCTGTCATCAAGCGTGGCAACTGACGGCGAAAGCGTTGTATGTAGAAAGTGACAGCAGTAAAACCTACCTGATCACTGATGTGACGCCTTTTCACCCTGTAAGTCATATTTGGCCTGATCACCCGGCAGACCAAGGGTTTGTGACTGTTGGTGACGTTCAATATTCAATGGAAGACTGTCTTGTTGGTGCAATAGAACAATCTACTGGCAAGCTTCATATCGCAGCAGATATCCCTGTTAAGCGTGATACGGAAGGGTGGGCGTTTGTGGTTGTCCACCAGCTACCCGCATCTGCTTCTATGATTAATGTTAACGACGAAGTGGTGTTGTCGGTAGATAAAGAGTATCAAGCAAGCTTGAGTCGTGGTCACAGTGCGGGGCACATTGCTTTCTTAGCGTTGAATAAAGTATTGGCTGAGAGCTACTGGCGTAAAGATGCCGACAGAAAAGATCCGCTCGGAAGTTACGACTTTAATAGCTACGCACAAGTGACCAGCTTTGTGACTCCTGAGCTATGTACTGATAAGTATCGTTTGGGTAAAACTCTGAAGAAGCGCGGCTTGAACGTTGCAGACATGCTTGCAAACCTTGAAGGTATCGAAGCCGACATTAACCAGATGATTTCAGGTTGGCTCACACAGTCGACTCCAGTCGCGATGAGACTAGAAGGTGAGGCACTCACTGACTCTCGTTACTGGGAATGGCAACTGGATGCTGAGACGTTGGTGTCGATTCCGTGTGGTGGTACTCACATAGAGAACACCTCAGAGCTTAATGCATTATCGGTTAAATTAACCCAGCTAGATGACCAACACATTGAAATGCTGACGCATGTAATTCGATGATTTAGGTTACAGATCGAAATAACTTGTGCTGTTTATTTTGTTTTTGGATGTCACTTTTAATATAAATGACTATTTAAAATTGAAATGCAGCACATGTAACTTATGCTTTCGGTGTGTGGTGATATAAATATTCTTTTTGGGGTAGATCGCTGATCAAAATAGATAAAGCGAAAGATCAACCTATGATCTTCGATTGTGTGTCGTACTAATTTAGTGTGTTATTATTAACCAATAACAAGCTTGCATAAGAACAAGCTGTACCCGATTACACAATTGAAAGCCTTAGTGAATGGAACAACAATTTTTATTAGAAGGCCATCGAGCCGTTAATAGTTTGCTGCGGAAGCTTGCTCTTGGGATGGATCGCAAAGATTTAAATCACAAGATTATTCAGCTTACCGAGCAGCTTTTTGGGCAGCGTATGGCTTCAATCTTGCTGCTCAACTCAGAATCTAAAACTCTACACCTTGAATATGCCCCTAACCTGCCTGATTTTTACAATCAACAGATAGAAGGGGTGGGAATTGGTGCTGGGATTGGTTCCTGTGGTGAGGCCGCTGCGCTTAAGAAAGCAGTGATGGTCTCCAATATAAATGCACACCCAAACTGGGCACCTTTCTTAGTGTTAACCAACAAAGCTAACTTGCATGCTTGTTGGTCGGTGCCAATTATCTCATCGCGCGGTAATGTATTAGGTACCTTTGCCATTTATAGCCAGTACATCTCAGAGCCACATGAATTTGAGCTCGAGATCTTGGAACTATTGGCTTCCCTATATTCGGTAGCACTAGAAAAGTTTGAGTTGGAGAATCAGCTTAACTTTTTCGCCAATCGTGATTCTCTTACCCATTGCTTGAATCGTCGGGCACTGTTCAATGAAGCCGAAAAAGTATTGGCTAAACGATGTTTTTCAGAAAAGGTGATGGCGTGTTTGTTTGTCGATGTCGATAAATTCAAATCGATCAACGATACCTATGGCCATAGCTTTGGTGATGATGTGCTGTTAGCGGTTGCAAAAGTCCTTGATGATGCTACCTCTGCATGTGCCAAGATAGGTCGTTATGGTGGTGATGAGTTTGTGGTGTTCTCTTGTTTTGATGATCAAGAAAGCGTTGTTAACTTTTACCACAGCTTAGAGAAAGCACTACAGCAAGCGCTTTACATTAATGATGTGCAGTTCTCAGTGAGTGTTGGCCTTGCTTGTGAAAAAGATCCTCAAGGATTAGACCAGTTGATCGCACAAGCTGATAAGAACATGTATCAAATCAAGCAAGCTAAGTCTCAGCAGTAGTAGATTGTCGAAATAGTAGTGAATTAGGAAATGCTAATGAGTGAAAATATCTGCCCTAAGTGTCAGTCAGAGCTAGCTTGGGATGGCAAGTATCACTGTGAAAGTTGTCAGGCTCACTTTACTAAAGTTGGGTTTTGCCCTGAGTGCAGCAGCCAATTAGAGAAGCTTCAAGCCTGTGGTGCCGCGAGCTATTTTTGTAATAGTGATTGCAACGAGCTCAAGTCGAAGTCGCGAGTGCGTTTTGAGTTTGAAGTTTCAATTGAAAATGACCAGTAACGAGTTAACAGACCGATTATAGTAAACATTAAGCAAATGCTCTTTGGTATTGTCTTCGGCTTGCTTAATAAATGAAAGCGCCACTCTGATAGTAAAGTGGCGCTATTGTCTATTATCTGGTGTTCAAGTTATTCAGAAACACAAGATACATAGTCAGCTTCAGAGGTAGGTTGATCAAAACGAAATTGAGAATCTCCAAGATCTAAGTTGTAGTATCTGTCTCCAGATTTAAACGTGGTACTCCAATAGTGGCGATCGGTTGGCCAGCCATAGTTTTGCCACATATTACCTTTGATATTACGTAAACCTTGACCTTGAGTGACACCTAAATCAGTAGAGTCATTTGTATTTAATCCTAGCTCATGCGCGTTTGTTGGGCGCCAATTATCGCGACCTGCATAGTTTATTGAGGCCAAGTGTTTACACCATCTGGCATATTGACTGTTCTCGATACCTACACCGTCATATGAGAGTTGATCAAATCTTGCAAATACGCCGCCATTTGGCCCTTGAGAACCTGATTCATTATAACCATCGACGTAGGTAAGACCATTGTTGGTATTGATATCGCCTTTAGAAGTTACAAAGCCAAGCTCTTGTACTAATGCGACACTAGGGCTTGATGTATACCACAACGCTTTACCATCAACTTCGGCTGTAGCAATTTTTAAACAACTACCTTTTGCATTTTCTTGGTCGGTATCATTTAATTGACTACCACATGCAGCGTTGCTGAAGTTAGAGAAGGCGTCATTGATAGTCATTTCGTATGAACCATTTTGACCGTCAAGTCCTCCTTTACCAGTCCACGTTATCGTTACTTTGATTGGCCCTTGTGAAGTATCTGCATTACTTGTATCTATATTCCTATCGCTATCGATAGTAACTCCACTACTGGCTGGGGAAATATTCCATTCAACGAGATCTGGATCTGACGTAATGTACTCGTCACCATTTCCATCGGTTAATACAGCCGCAGCTTTTAAATTATCACCTTTATAAATACTGTCTGTCGTGGATAGCGTCGTACCGTCTTTGCTTAGCGCTACGTTAGTATCAGACACTGTCCCGAGAGTTAGTGAAAAAGTTTCAGACTGGGAGGTTACACCATTAAATATCCCCGTCGATTTATAGGTTGCCGTAGCGGTAATGCTGTTACTTCCAATCAATGCTATGGTTTTATCGTTTTTTCCAACCGTTATCTTTCCTTCGGCATCAATTGAAAGGCCTTCGGTCACAGGGCTTACTGACCATGTGATAGCGTCGGTGTCAGCTATATCTAATGTTGTACGGGTTTGATCACTCCCTTCGACCTTATACTCAACAAAAGCTTGGTTTGTTAACCCGACAGCAACGTGAGTATTTTCAAGTTTTAATAGAACTGTATTTGTTAAAACAGCCCCTGGCTCTGTTACTGTTATTCTGGCCGATGAGGATTTAGATGAACCGGTAGCTGAAATATCGGTTTCTCCACTCGAATTTGCGGTGACATCTACGGTACTTTTATGACCGTCGTAACCCGAATCGGCAGGGTTGTAGACTGATGCAACACTCTCGTTATCACTCAGCCAAACAACTAAGCCAGATACGTTTTTCTGCATGTCATTAGCAAATGTCGCCGTTGCAGAAAGTTGACCTTTTAGATCTTGCTCTAATCCTAAAGCCTCGGGGGTCACTGCTAAATCTGTTAACGCAGAGCCCTTATTTCCGTCAATCGACCCATCTTCTGCGGGAGATACGTATAAACCATCGCAATCAGGTGTATGGTGTTCACCAGCTTCGCAATACCCGTTTAGGTTACTGCTGCCGTTGTCGCCTTGGCCATCGCCATCGTTGTCTTCGCCGCCACAGTCAGGCTTTCCATCTTCTTGCGGCATAGAGCAGAAGCCATCATATGGGTCGGAAGGGTCGTTAGGATCCCAGCCTTCGATGGTTTCTTTACCGTTTGGGATACCATCACCGTCGCTGTCAATATTGCCATCGACAACAGGGTCATTAGGGTCGTTTGGATCCCAACCTTCGACTACTTCCCGTCCATTTTCAAGCCCATCACCGTCATCGTCAGAGGCACCGTTAGCGACAGGGTCGTTAGGGTCACTCGGATCCCAACCTTCTATAGTTTCTTTGCCATCTTTTATTCCGTCGCCGTCACTATCTGAATCACCCTTGTTTACGGGGTCGTTAGGATCATCTGGATTCCAGCCTTCAATTGTTTCTTTACCATTTTTAATTCCGTCGCCATCACTATCGGAGTCTCCGTTCTTAACCGGGTCATCTGGGTTTGTGTCACTCCAGCCTTCAATTTCTTCTAGCCCCTTATTGATACCGTCTCTATCTTCATCGGCATCTCCATCGATTACAGGGCTATTAGGGTCGTTAGAATCCCATCCTTCTATGGCTTCTCTACCATCTTTTACGCCATCGCCATCACTGTCGAAGTTGCCGTTGTTCACTGGGTCATTTGGATCATTCATATCCCAGTTAGCTACAGACTCGCGACCATTTTTAATTCCATCACCGTCATAGTCACGATTGCCATTCTCGACTGGGACATGCGGGTCGTTACTATCCCAGCCGCTTTCTCTCTCTTTACTATCAGAAATACCATCTCCATCAGAATCACAATAGTCGGTATACTTAGTCTCACATGCCTTTGTGGATTGGCGAGCTAATAGTGCATCATCACTGGTTTTATCTTGGCATCCTGTAATGATTAAAGATGATAATAGAATCATTGAAGGTGTTACTTTTACTGCCTTTACTTTCCAATACTGCATAATTAATTCCCTCTATTATTGTTATTTTTTTATAGTTAGCTTTGGTGAGGTCAATTCAACGCGTCGGTTTCTAGCGCGACCACTTTCTGTATCGTTGGAAGATATTGGGTACAGCTCGCCATAACCGCGACTGGTTATTCGATTTGTATCGATTCCTTCATCTATGAAGTACTGTGCTACGTTTTTTGCACGCTGCTCTGAAAGGTCGAGGTTATACTTGGAGCTCCCGGTGCTATCCGTGTAACCACTTATTTCCACTGTTGAATCTGGGTAGGTTTGCAATCGACTGAGCATTGGCTTCAGTTGTTCACGTAGTGAGAAAGTCAAATTAGCGTTGTTTGATTCAAATAAAGAGTCGTTGCTATAACTGCTCAGTTCTTGGGTAAAGTGCTCTACAACTTGAGGTTGCTTAGGTTCGACAACAACTGGAGGAGGGGGAGTTGGAGCCGTTTCTAACTCACGCTGCGGAGCACTAGTTCCAAAGCGATAATCTATGCCAAGGCTTACAAAGTGAAGGTCGGTGCTGCCATAAATATTGTTGATGTATTCGTAACTCAGCCTAGTATTCCAACTTCGGTTGAGTCGGTAATCTATGCCTGTTGCTAACATTAAAGAGAAATCTGATTCTTTTTCTTCAGAGTTGGAAGTTACCCCATTTTCAATTGATTTTTTAACCATCGAGTAGGCAGTTCCGATCTTACCGTATAGTGCAAACTTTTCAGTCAGCCCGTAGTCGGCTTTAATCCCTAAATCAATATCCTGAATTGTCGCATCTAGTTTATTTTGAGACTGGTATGTAGCATCGAAGTTACCTAAGTAGTTATAACCACCTTCGACAGCAATCCAGTTTTTTATTTGATAGCCAGCATAAATACCAGAACCAAAATCATCGTCATCACATGAGCTAAAGCCATTAGAGCAAGTCATGTTTAGTTTTGTTACACCGGCTTTACCACCAATATAAAATTCATCTTCAATATGAACTCCATCGATGGCCATTGCTCCCGAAGAAAAATGGAGGCCAATTAGCAGTATCAACTTGTTAAATTTCATATTTTGCTAGTCCTTTATTTTAAAAACGTTTTATCACTCGATTCCTATAGAACGATTTAATTTTAAATTTTCGCTCATAGTAAAATCGATAAACTACTTAATCTTATAGAAACACATTCACTGTGACGGAAAGCACAACCTCAATTAATCACGATAAGAATACTTAATATAAGCGTGTTAACAGATAAATATATAAAATTAGATATTTATCTAAATTAAAGTTGGATAATCGGGCGGGAGTTTTCATGACCATAGAGTGGTTTTTTAGGTGTTTTGATTTAATAGAGAATGGATTGGTTGTAGATAGAAATTATTTGAACTATCCATATTAAATAACGGATAATCCGAATTGTTAGCAGTGAAAGGAATTTGTGTTGATGGTGGTGTTTATTTTTATGATTATTTTTTAAATAATGGTTTTTGTTCCACTCTGAATGGTAGCTCAGAAGTGGAACCTCATAAATTAGGATCTAGTAACGAATAAAATTAAGCATTAAACATTTTCCCTTGTTGATAGTAGCCTTCCATTTCTAATAATGAGTTTGAAATAATTTCATTATCTACTCCTGTGTAGATGATGAAAATATCATACACGTTACATACGGAAAGTAAGCTACTTAATATCTCCATGTGAATAAGAGACTTATGTTCCTTTTCTACCCCTTCACATGTCAGAAGCCTATTGGTTTTAACATATTCTGGCTTAATCTTAGTTATATTTTGGATGTAATTATGTTCAACCCCAAAATCTGTCATGGCTATCTTGACATGATTACAGTTTTTTAATCTATGTATACGCTCTATCGCCTGTTTGTTGTAATGAAACCCAGGTTGTTCCGATAGTTCCAGAACAATTAGTTCTTGGTGCATTTTTGTGATCATTTTTTTTACCTTCTCTGATTTGAATCTAGATTCAAATATTGAAGAACACACTTTAAAGCCAACTTTTCGAGCGCTACTCAAATTGGATATAGTGTCTAATAGGAACAGGCTATATATATAATTCCAGTGTGAACTATTGATTGGTTGCTGCGAATCTTTATCATTCCAATAGCTCGAGAAACTCTGTAGTTCATAATATAAAACCTGTTCTGTTGCTCTATCTATAATGGGATCTAACGTTATCTCTAGGCGAGCGCATTGAGCAATTAGTCGGGTAAGTGAAATAATCGACTTTCTTTGTTGAAGAGCTAGGATACATAGCAGGAACAACAAGAACCTCTCGTACAAGTCATCTGAAAACAGCTCAATGCTAGTGCTATTTTTTACGTTATATTTAAAAAATCTACTTAAATGATCTGTAGATTCAGTGTTATCAAAGGTACTCAATAATCGGCCGTTTTTATATATCCTAACTCTATCTGTTAAGTAGGGAATCATATATAGCTTGTACCGGTCGTGAATTTTTGAGCGAGTAAAACGCCCCCATACCACACTATCATCGGATGTGATTTTCGTATAAAAGAAGCTTTTATGGTTGGAAAACCATTTTAAAAATGAGTATTGGGATGGCTTTAATATTGAGCTTGGATTGATAAAGCACTTGGATCCAGTGTTTGATATATAGTAAACCGAATCTATATTTTTTCCCTGTCTCAGGGTGCGATAGAGCAACTCCGGTGGCTTCTCACAACCAAACTCTTGAAATTTGAGAAGGGTGCTTGTTGCGTCCATCGAGTACGAGTTAAACATTGTTACGATGAGTAAAGCTTGTAAAGCATATACAGATACCGCTATGAGTAGTGGCAAGGAGAGTGTTTTGATAATGTTACTTGGTCTAATATTGCAACTAAGTAGAGCAAATAGTTTTGCATAAGTTCGATACCAAGGTGGACGAATAGACAGCTGTTCACGGTTTAACCTTGGTATGCTTTTGGCTTCACTTAAAACCCAGAAATATCCTTTTCGATTCATATTTACTATAAACCGGTCGCTCTTGTATGGAAGGCTCTGATAGAAGTAGGTGAGTAGTGTATGAAACTTCTTCCTAAGAGATGCAATGGTATTCTTTAACGAATTAAAGTGCAGTTCTATCCCTGTCTTGAGTAAGTAGTATTCCTCAATATCGCGTGCGGATACAGGTGAAAGAGGGCTGCTACTATTCAGAATGGCTTCTAATATTACAGCCTCTTTTTCAGAAATAGTGAGATTGAAACTTTTTTTCTTCACTTTTGAGGTTATTGAAATTGTTTTACGTGCAAATTCGGCTTGTACAATGTATTCATCACTTTCATGGTTAAGTGCATATTTATACATTTGACTCCCCCCTCACTTATAAATCAGGTTCTACTTGTAACAGATTATTAATCGTAAACTAACGATGGTTATAGCTGATCCAGATCACACTTTTGTCAGGGAAGAGTGATAGATTAGGTCAGTATTGTATTTGGTTTTACTTTTAGCAGGTTTGGTTTGAGGGGGGGCCTAGATGTAAAATCAAGGAACTAGACTTTACTTTTTGCTAGTGACTTTAGCTTGAGTTATATGCTTTACCGCAAAATATCAGTATGAACTTTTGAGTTTTTTATTGAGAGAACTATCGAGCGTTGATGTTCAATACAAGCAAACTTCAACATAAAAGCTAAGTCACTTTAGGTTTATTCAGTAAGCTAATTTTCCCAAGTAATCCCTACCACCCTTTAGCAACACAATAAAGCGACCATATAAATTTGCCTAAATGAGGATAGGTTTTTATGGATAGTGGGGCGATGTTTTGGATAATCCTATGTTGAAAGGGAAATCAGCAAGAAGAATGGAGCTTGGACTCAAGTTAAACCGGGCACTCGAAAGTAATTGACGATGTTATGGTGCGATAAGTTGATAGTGAAGTGACTTCTAGTTAGAACGAGTGGCACGTCAGATGTTGAGCGCTTATTGTAAAAATATAAAAGCCCTATCGAATTGTATAGGGCTTGTTTAGAACTTTATTTTGATGATGTGCTCCGCGAACGCCTAGCCGTTGCCTCTTTTTTCCGTCACTCGAGACTCAATGACCCCATCTTCAACTTGAGTGGTGAGCACTTCACCGACCTCGATATCGTTAATTGATGACACAGTGTTACTCGACGCAGAGTGGGTAATGCTGTAGCCACGTTTCAGAGTTGCCAGCGGGCTAACTGTCTCTAACTTCTCAGCAGCCATTGCTAGCTGGTGGCGAGTGGTTAGCAGTGTTTTATCCATCGCATCTAATAGCTTTTGTTCTGAGCGTTGCAAGTGCAGCTTTTGTTCACCTAAGCGTTTCACTGGCGAATTCAACTGAAGCAGATGCTGCTTTCGTTCAACACGCTGTGCATGCTGCTTCAAGTATTGAGCCATACCGCGACGCAGACGCATGTCTAGGTCATCAAGTTGCTGGCTCTGCTTTTGCAGTTGGTAGCTAGGATGCTGCTTCTCTAAGCGGTATTTCAAGGTTTGAGTGGATTGCGCTTGTTTGATTAACACGTGACGAATAGCACTGACTAAGCGAGCACGTTTAGAAGCAAAAGCTTGTTCTTTATGGCTGTTGTCGCGGCTAACTAATTCAGCAGCTGCAGATGGTGTTGGAGCTCGCATATCAGAAACGAAATCGGCGATAGTTACGTCAACTTCGTGGCCTACGGCGCTGATAATCGGGATCTGACTTGCTGCAATCGTGCGAGCAACGATCTCATTATTGAAGCACCATAAGTCTTCTAACGAACCTCCGCCACGACCAACTATCAACACATCACACTCATTACGCTCATTGGCACGTCCAATCGCTTGAGCAATCTGAATCGCCGCTTCTTCGCCTTGAACCATGGTTGGGTAAACTACAACTGGCAAAGAAGGATCGCGTCTTTTCAGTACATCAAGAATATCAAATAGTGCAGCGCCCGTTTTTGAGGTGATGACACCAACGCGTTTCGGGTGCTCAGGAAGAAGTTTCTTACTTGATTGAGCAAACAGTCCTTCTGCAGCAAGGTTCATCTTCAGCTTTTCAAACTCTTGCTGAAGCTTACCGTCACCTTCCGGCTGCATGCTTTCAATAATCAGTTGATAGTCACCGCGTGGCTCATAAAGAGACAGGCGAGCTTTGACTAACACTTGATTACCGTTCTGGGGCTTAAAAGTCACACGGCGGTTATTGCCACGAAACATGGCGCACTTAACTTGAGCGCGAGAGTCTTTAAGGGTGAGGTACCAGTGACCAGATACAGGTGCAGAGAAGTTTGAGATTTCACCAACGAGCCAGACTATTCCCATTTCGTTTTCTAATAGGAGACGAACCTCTGAGTTGAGGCGAGAAACAGTAAAGATGTTTGGATTAGTCATAAAAGCACTATCTTTCCTTGAAGGAAGGTCTTTCTTGGAATCTCACAGGGCGTGAGTATGGAAGATAGCGGCAATATAATACATAGCAAGGGGGTAAATGCAAATTAAAAGTACAAAAATGTGTAGCCAAGCGATTTCGCCGTGCGTATAATCCGTCTGCAATATCAAATCCAAATCACTTTATTATGCGAAACGATAAAGTTGGGTTTACTCCTTTTAACACCTTTGTTGTGAGATATTGCAAATGCTACGAATCGCAAAAGAAGCTTTAACTTTTGATGACGTTTTACTCGTCCCAGCACACTCAACCGTTCTTCCGAACACAGCTGATCTTCGCACTCAGTTAACGAAAAACATTTCTTTAAACATCCCAATGATCTCTGCATCGATGGATACTGTTACGGAAGCACGCCTAGCAATTGCCCTAGCGCAAGAAGGTGGCATTGGTTTTATTCATAAGAATATGTCAATCGAGCAGCAAGCTGAAATGGTTCGCCAGGTTAAAATTTACGAAGCTGGTGTGGTTTCTCATCCAGTAACTGTAAGCCCTGACGCGACAATCGCTGATGTTGTAGCCCTTACCCAAAAACACGGCTTTGCCGGTTTCCCTGTTGTTACTGAAACAAACGAACTTGTTGGTATTATTACTGGCCGTGACGTTCGCTTTGTTACTGACCTTTCTAAGAAAGTTGATGTAGTAATGACGCCTAAAGCTCGCCTTGCTTCTGTTAAAGAAGGTGCAACTCGTGAAGAAGTTCAAGAGAAAATGCACGAAGCGCGTGTTGAAAAAGTTCTTGTTGTAAATGACGACTTCCAACTTACTGGAATGATCACTGCAAAAGATTTCCACAAAGCAGAACGTAAACCAAACGCTTGTAAAGATGAGCGCGGCAGCCTACGTGTAGGTGCAGCTGTTGGTGCTGGTGCTGGTAACGAAGAGCGCGTTGCTGCTCTAGTTGAAGCTGGCGTAGACGTTCTACTTATCGACTCTTCACACGGTCACTCTGAAGGCGTACTTAACCGTATCCGCGAAACTCGCGCTGCATATCCTGATCTACAAATCATCGGTGGTAACGTAGCAACTGGCGCTGGCGCTCGTGCTCTTATTGAAGCGGGGGTTAGTGCGGTTAAAGTAGGTATCGGCCCGGGTTCAATCTGTACGACTCGTATCGTTACTGGTGTTGGTGTTCCTCAAGTAACAGCAATCGCAGACGCAGCTGAAGTAGCTAACGAATACGGTATTCCAGTAATCGCAGATGGCGGTATCCGCTTCTCTGGCGATATCTGTAAAGCTATCGTTGCTGGCGCATCTTGTGTGATGGTTGGTTCAATGTTCGCTGGTACTGAAGAAGCACCGGGTGAAGTTATCCTTTACAACGGTCGTTCTTACAAGTCTTACCGTGGTATGGGTTCTCTTGGCGCTATGTCTCAAGGTTCTTCTGACCGTTACTTCCAATCTGACAACGCTGCAGACAAGCTTGTTCCAGAAGGTATTGAAGGTCGTATCGCATACAAAGGTCGTCTAAAAGAGATCGTTCACCAACAGATGGGCGGTCTACGCTCAAGCATGGGCCTAACCGGTTCTGCAACTGTTGAAGACATGCGTACTAAAGCTGAGTTTGTTCGTATTTCTGGTGCGGGCATGAAAGAATCTCACGTACACGATGTTCAAATCACGAAAGAAGCACCTAACTACCGTTTAGGTTAATAATACGTCCAAACGTTTGAATAATGTGCTGATTTAGTCGGCACATCATTATACCAATCGTAGTAAATAACTGGTCATCCTAGCTTGTTAAAAACCTCGATAACTTCGTTAGGATTTTTGATTGTAGAATAACTACTTATCAGAAAATCCTGCCTTGTTCTCAAGCTTTTTTCCTGCGCTATTCCTGAACACTTACTTACTGTGATTGGTATCATATCTACCGCCTGTTTTGTTGAAAGTCCGATTTTCTGAAAATACGGGGTTAAAGATATCCAACGAAAACGTTTGCTTTATTTCTTGAAGAGTTAATCAGAGGTGAGTAAACTCGCCTCCGTTTTATCACATAGCCAATAAGACTGCTTACAATGACTAAAAATATTCATGACCAACGTATTCTAATTCTGGACTTCGGTTCTCAATACACACAGCTAGTAGCTCGTCGTATTCGTGAGATCGGTGTTTACTGTGAACTTTGGAGCTGGGACGTAGACGAAGCGGATATTCGTGAATTCAATCCAGACGGCATCATCCTATCTGGTGGCCCTGAAAGTGTAACGGAAGAGAATTCTCCACGTGCACCTCAGTACGTATTTGATTCAGGTGTTCCTGTCTTCGGTATCTGCTACGGCATGCAAACTATGGCTGAGCAACTTGGCGGTAAAGTAGCAACGTCTACTGAGCGCGAGTTCGGCTACGCTGCTGTACAAGTGACTGGTGAATCTGCACTTTTCGCTGACCTTGAGTCTACTCAAGATGTTTGGATGAGCCACGGTGACAAAGTAGTTGAAATCCCAGCTGATTTCACAAAGATCGCTGAAACAGACACTTGCCCATACGCTGCAATGGCAAACGAAGAGAAGAAGTACTACGGCGTACAATTCCACCCAGAAGTAACACACACTAAGAACGGCCTGAAAATGCTTGAGAACTTCGTTCTTAACGCATGTGGTTGTGAAGGTCTGTGGACTTCAGCTTCAATTATTGAAGATGCAGTTGCACGTATTAAAGAACAAGTAGGTGACGATGAAGTTATCCTTGGCCTTTCTGGTGGTGTTGATTCATCTGTAGTTGCGATGCTTGCTCACCGCGCTATCGGCGACAAACTAACATGTGTATTCGTAGATAACGGCCTTCTTCGTTTAAACGAAGCAGAGCAGGTTATGGAGATGTTCGGCAACAAGTTTGGCCTAAACATCATCAAAGTAGACGCTGAGCAACGCTTCCTTGACGCTCTTGAAGGCGAAGCTGAACCAGAAGCTAAGCGTAAGATCATCGGTCACGTATTCGTAGATATCTTCGATGAAGAGTCTAAGAAACTGAAGAATGCTAAATGGCTTGCTCAGGGTACTATCTACCCAGACGTAATCGAGTCTGCTGCATCTAAGACAGGTAAAGCACACGTAATCAAATCTCACCACAACGTTGGTGGTCTTCCTGATGATATGGAAATGGGCCTTGTTGAGCCTCTGCGTGAGCTATTTAAAGATGAAGTACGTAAGATTGGTCTAGAGCTTGGTCTTCCATACAACATGCTTTACCGCCACCCATTCCCGGGTCCAGGTTTAGGTGTTCGTGTACTTGGCGAAGTTAAGAAAGAGTACTGTGATTTGCTGCGTCGTGCTGATGCTATCTTCATTGAAGAGCTTCACGCTGCTGACCTTTACCACAAAGTATCTCAAGCATTCACGGTATTCCTACCAGTACGTTCAGTTGGCGTAATGGGCGATGGCCGTAAGTACGATTGGGTTGTATCTCTACGTGCTGTAGAAACTATCGACTTCATGACTGCTCACTGGGCACACCTACCATACGACTTCCTAGGTAAGGTATCTAACCGTATTATCAACGAAGTTAACGGCATTTCACGTGTTGTTTACGATATTTCTGGTAAGCCACCAGCAACTATCGAGTGGGAATAATCTCTTAGAGATTTAACCAGCGTTGATTCAAACCCTAAGCCTCGAACTCAGTTCGGGGCTTTTTTCTTTTCGATTCATTATATTGATTCATTGCATTAAAGGCTTATGAGCAATACCTCGAAATCAAATGAACAATACCTAGAAACCAAATGAGTTGGAAACTAGATATCAGCTCAAGAAACCATGAGACGCTTTGTTGTGTTGAGCTATATATCAAAAATATCACTCGCACTTTTTATAAATTCATACAGCTACAGCTAGGCCATTTCACATGTGAAGCATACTCTTTGATGGACTTATTAAGGACAGATAAGAGAATCCATCATGTTAAAAATCAAATATTTGGCGACAGTACTGGGCTGCACTTTGGCAGCACAAAGTCATGCGTCTTTGAACATTCAACCTGATCCGCAAAACCCGAATGGTTACCTTGTTGAAAAGTCGGCATTACAAGCTGCTGAACAAGCGAAAACCTCGGATCCTATGTACGCGATCTGGTCACAAGCATTACAAACTCGTTCGAACACTATCGTTGAAGCGATTGAACCCGGTTCCCCCTCTAACCCTGAAAACGTAAAACGGGTTGAGCGTGTATTCCCTCAATCTGAATGGGATTTCCTTACTCAGATGGCGGCGCCAGAATACACTTACACTCGTTTCTTGCGCGCGATTGGTAAATTCCCAGCCTTCTGTGGAGAGTACACTGATGGCCGTGATTCTGATGCCATCTGTAAGAAATCCATCATCACCGCTTTTGCCCACTTCTCTCAAGAGACGGGCGGTCACATTGCAATAGACAACACTTCTGATAACCCATTAGCTCTTGAAGAGTGGCAGCAAGCGCTGGTGCATGTTCGTGAAATGGGGTGGTCTGAAGGGCAAGAAGGCTACACAACAGGTTGTGGCCAGAACGATTGGCAAAATGCACGCTGGCCATGCGCCGCGGGGCAGGGCTACTTCGGTCGTGGTGCTAAACAGCTTTCTTACCACTTTAATTACGGTGCATTCTCGGAAGTGATGTTCGATGGTGACGCAACCGTGCTTCTCAATAATCCGGGCTTAGTGGCGGATTCTTGGTTGAACTTGGCTTCTGCTATTTGGTTCTTCTTAACCCCACAAGCGCCTAAGCCAGCTATGCTTCATGTGATTGACCGTACATGGACGCCATCTCAACGTGAACTGGATGCGGGTATTGGTTATGGCTTTGGTACCACAATCAATGTGATCAACGGTGGTATTGAGTGTGGTGAACAGAATAAAGACAAAGGCCAACCAGTTAACCGCATTCGTTACTGGGAAGGGCTCGCGGCGCACTATGAAATTCCTGTAGAAGCTGATGAAGCGAATACTTGTTGGCAGCAAACTCCATACGGAAGCTTGAACCTCAACGGCGCAACAGATGTGCTGTACACCAACTGGGATGGTAACTGGAAATACTACGCAGACCGCCCTGAAGGATATTCATTTGAATGTGAGCTTGTTGGATTCCAAACGGCTTATTCAGCTCTGGTTGCTGGGGATTACGAGAAGTGTGTGACCAACTTCTATGGATCTCATGCAAGCTGGCCTGAAGTGAAGGTGGTCGATAAGCTTGATCCGGTAGACCCAGGAACCGATCCGGGTGGCAATGGTTGGAACGCGACTAAGGTTTACAATGCGGGCGACCAAGTGACTCACAACGGTGCAACCTACGAAGCGAAATGGTGGACACAAGGGGATGACCCTGCCAATGGCGGCCCTTGGAAATTAGTGGCGGGTGAGCCAACACCACCCGTAGTGACTGATCCTGCGCCAGTCGACCCAGCTCCTGTTGATCCTGATCCGGTAGAGCCAACACCAGTTGACCCGCCTGTTACCGAGCCACCTGTCGTTGTTGACCCGTCGGTGTTTATCACATGGGAAGCGGGCGTTAGCCAAGTGAGTAACGGTGACAAGGTGACACATAACGGTAAGTGCTTCGTGGCTAAAAATGCTCCGGGTGTTTGGGAGAGTCCTGTTCAGTCGAATTGGTTCTGGGATGAAATCAGTTGTAATTGATAGTCTGAATACCGAAAAGGCGGTTTAAATGACGAGTTCAATATTACGACTGTAGCGATATAAATAATTAAAAGCCGAAAGTTTTTACTTTCGGTTTTTTTTCGTTTCGAACTTGGTGGCCTAGGAAGGTCGACTGGTCTATTAGGCTATGTTAAAGCGTATTTAAAGACTAATTATCCAGTTAGAGAATAAAGTCCTGTACAAATGATGGTTGTGAATTTATATTCAAATTTAATTTATATTTATTCTTTTATTTTAGGGTTAAGGTGTACCTATGGAACAGACAGATATCACGTCACTCATCCCCATTGTGATTACTTTGGTATTGTCGTTGGCGACAAGGAATGTAGTGATAGGCCTATTTGCAGGCGTGCTGAGTGGTGTGGCAATGCTCACTGGTATGTTTAGCGAACTTAACCCGCTTGATACGTTTGGTACCATGGTGAAAGGTTACTTAGTCCCTCAACTTACCGACAGCTATAACGCAGGTGTGATCATGCTGTTGGTGTTCATCGGTGGCTTTGTTGCTTTGATGGAGAAGTCGGGTGGTGGTGTTGCGTTTGCCAAGCGTGTTACCCAATGGGTCAGCAATAAATGCCAAGCTCAAATCTCAGCATGGTTTGGGGGAATCGTGATATTTTTCTCTGACTTAGGTACTCCGTTAATTGTTGGTCCTGTCTTTCGTCCCCTTTTCGATAAACTAAAACTTTCAAGACAGAAGCTAGCATTTATCATCGACTCAACATCATCACCTGTCGCGATTCTTATCCCTTTTATCGGGTGGGGCGTTTACATCATGAGTCTGATTCAAAAAGAGTTTACCGCCTTGAATGTCAATATGTCTGACTGGGATGCCTTTATCGGTGCGATTCCTTTCCAGTTCTACGCATTCTTAGCGATTTTCATTGTTCCTTTGGTTTCTGTTAAAGGTTTAGACTTCGGACCAATGGCAAAAGCTGAACGTGATTGCCAAGCGGGAATTAATTCTGGCGTGAATAGCGAATCACTTAATCCTTTCTCGCATAAAAATGCAAAGGCCTCTTTTGTTTGGGCTCCGTTGTTAGTGATGCTTATAGTGTTGTGTGCCATGTTGGTTCCACAAGGCTTCCCATTTCAAAAGGTCGCAGGCTCATCATTCAGAGCAGCGCTGTCTTCGGCTTATTTCTTTGCTGCGATTACCTTGATCTCGCTGATGGCTTACTACGGAGTGAGAAAGCTGTCGGATGGTGTTTCTGTGTACCTAAAAGGCATGGGCAACATGATGCCGGTTGCGATTATTTTGGTACTGGCGTGGGCATTAAGCACGATTGGTAAAGAGTTAGGTGCGGCGGCTTATATTGCAGAACAAGCGCAGAGTGGTTTCCCTTACTGGTTAGTGCCTGCGGTCGCGTTTCTACTGTCTGCCATTATCTCATTCGCAACGGGCTCTTCATGGGGAACCTTCGCGATTATGATGCCACTGGTTATTCCAACCGCGATTGCGATTGACGCACCGCTACTTGTCGCAATTGGTGCAGTGTTGTCTGGTGGTTTGTTTGGTGACCATTGCTCACCGATCTCAGAAACAACGATTCTTTCTTCAACAGGAGCTGGGTGTGATCAGTTTGAACACTTTAAGACACAACTGCCTTACGCATTGATGAATGGTTCTATCGCTTTAGTGAGTTTCGTAGTGGCTGGTTTTACTGGAAGTTCGTTGGTTGTGTTAGGTGCGCTTGTCGCTCAGTTGGTTGTTGTAACGCTGCTGGCCAAGCGTGATGCAAGTAAGCATGCTCAATCAGAGGTGCAATCTCAAGTCTCTGAATCTAAAGCTCAACAAGCGTAGTTTAAGATGACGGGTGAGTGAATAGATACGGGATGCGAGTAAACGAGTAACGAAAAGCTCGCTCTCTTGTTCTTCATCTCACTTACTCGAACCTAAGTAATCCTCGTCATTCCCCACAGTGAGGGACGAACGTGATAGGGAATCTCTTTAGTGCGCCAAACGTGCTTATATCGAAGAGGAGATTCCAGGTACCTCGTTCCTCGATTCTGGAATGACGACTGAGAGCTAGGTACGGGATGTGAGTAAACGAGTATCGAAGAGCTCGCTCTCTATTGTCTAAGCTTGCTATTAAGCAGTCTCGCATACTCAAATCTAAAGACTCTTTTCGTGTCTCGTATCTCGTTACCCGCACCTTTTTCATATGCATATCACTTATTTCAATCTCAATACGCTCCTCTTATCCCGCTTACTCGAATCTACAGACTCTTTTCGCATCCCGTATCTCGTTACTCGCATCTTTTTTATAGCGTGACAGGGAATTTGTTTACTTATAGTTTCTATGAATTGATTGGTGTTGTTATGAAACTAATTTTCCATAGGATCATTTATACAATCTTAGTTTTCGATAACTGGATTACCTAGTTGAGCGGTTTATAGATTAAAATTTTCTTACAAATTTTATCGATTTTTTTTAATCAACCACTTTAATAAGGTAAATTCGCAATGTCGACCAAACTAGCTAACCCAGCGCCACTAGGCTTAATGGGTTTCGGTATGACCACTATTCTTCTTAATATCCACAACGCAGGTTTCTTTCCAATCGATTCAATGATTCTTGCTATGGGTATTTTTTACGGTGGTTTGAGCCAAGTTATCGTGGGCACAATGTGTTTCAAACGTGGTGACACGTTCGGTACAACTGCGTTTACTTCTTACGGCCTATTCTGGTTGTCTTTGGTTGGTTTAATCGTGATGCCTTACATGGGCCTTCCTGCAAGCCCTGCTGCATTCATGGGTTGGTACCTACTACTATGGGGCATCTTCACAGGCTTTATGTTCATCGGTTCTCTATGCTACCCAGTTGCGAAGCAAGTAGTATTCGGCTCACTGACTATCTTGTTCTTCCTACTTGCAGCTCGTGATTTCACTGGCAGCTCACTGATCGGCACTATCGCTGGTTTTGAAGGTATCTTCTGTGGTGCTTCAGCTATCTACTTTGCAATGGCACAAGTAATCAACAACGAATACGGCCGTACAGTACTGCCTATCGGTGAGAAGAAAGCACCTCAAATGGCAACACAAGAAATCGCTGCTTAATACTCCAACTCGGGAACAGTTAGTTTGTTATAAGCCGTTTATTGGTTATGAATAAAACAAAAGGGGTTAGCCGAAATGGCTAACCCCTTTTTTATGCGTTATGAATAGCGCTATTTGTCAAAGCGATCTATTTGCTAAGGAAAGCTTAAGCTGAAGGTTGCTCTACAGGTTTAGTGTCTGTAGCTTCTGCTTCAGGAGACTTGCCTGTTTTACGTTTGTACTTCTCTTCCCAGTAAGTTGCACCTTTAATGCCTAGTTTTACAGGGTTGAATGTGTACTCAGTTACGCCTTGTTTCTGCTGTTCTTCGTAGTCAGCTAGAGCTTTAAGCGCAGGCTTAGACATGAAGAAGATGATCAGAATACCCACGATGTTTAACCATGCCATCAAGCCAACGCCAACATCACCCATTGCCCATGCAAGGTTCGCTGTTTTAACTGTGCCATAGAAAACCGCAGTGATAAGAACAAGCTTAAGTACGAACATCATGCCAGGGATCTTGATGGTACGACGTAGGTAAGCAATATTCGTTTCTGCGATGTAGTAGTAAGCAAGAATCGTTGTAAATGCGAAGAAGAACAAAGCAAATGCGATGAATGGCTTACCAATGCCTGGTAGTGCACTTTCAATAGCAAGCTGTGTAAATACAGGACCATTCGCACCGATGTTTGCTGCTAGGTTCTGAACAAGGAATACCCCCTCAGCGCCGCCGTGAACGTTGTATGCACCAGTGATGATGATCATGAACGCTGTAGCAGAACATACTAGAAGAGTATCGATGTAGATAGAGAATGCTTGTACCAAACCTTGCTGAGCTGGGTGATCAACACTTGCAGCCGCTGCCGCGTGAGGACCAGTACCTTGACCCGCTTCGTTTGAGTAAACACCACGCTTAACACCCCAACCAATTGCAGCACCGAAGCCTGCCATAGGTGTGAATGCATCACCAATAATCATTGCGAAAACAGTTGGCACTTGGCTGATGTTTAGCAGAATGATAACGAACGCGATAATGATGTAAGCCAATGCCATGAACGGAACAACGATCTGTGTGAAGTTCGCAATACGTTTAACACCACCAAAGATGATGAAAGCAAGGATGATAGCAACAACAGTACCGGTGAAAATTTTAGCGAAACTGAATGTACCGACAGCTGTTTCAATCATGTCACCTGAGCCAAATGCAGCTTCTACAGCATTACCAATACTGTTTGACTGAACACCAGGAAGCAAAATGCCACATGCAAAAATAGTCGCGATAGCGAAGATCCATGCGTACCACTTCTGACCCATTGCTTTTTCAATGTAGTAAGCCGGACCACCACGGAACTGGCCTTCGTCTTCTTCTTTGTAGATTTGCGCTAGCGTAGATTCTGCATAAGCAGTCGCGGCGCCAAAGAAGGCTACAACCCACATCCAGAATACTGCACCTGGGCCACCGAAACCGATAGCGGCAGCAACACCAGCAATGTTACCTGTACCTACACGGCCAGATAGCGAAACGGCTAGAGCTTGGAAAGACGAGATGCCTTTTGATGAGCTTTTACCCGAGAGTAGCAAGCGCCACATTTCAAAGAAGTGACGGATTTGAACAAATCGAGTCATGATGGAGTAGAACAAACCTGCACCTAAACATAGGTAGATAAGTACTGGGCTCCAGATTATTCCATTCAAAAAATCAACGAATGACTGCATGAGTATTTTCCCTGTTAGTTTTACTTATGATTGTTTTTCGAACAACACAATACTTCACTTGTAACCCAAGTGTTAAATTATTTAACTGCTCATTAGGATTACTGTGACATAAAGCAAGTTATAGAGGGCGTTTGTTAATGCTTAGTGCTAACTCGATAATCGTTCCATTTAACTTGATATGCAACTAGTTTTGTTTTTTTTT
>NZ_JAUJED010000044.1:74204-79708 GCF_030442075.1 Vibrio sp. TMPB1044
AAGGCCGCTCAGCATGAACGGCTGATATAGGAGTGGTGGGATAAGTAGGTTGGAATATATCACCTCTATCGTATGAACTAGCAGGCCTAAGAGATTGTGATTTTTGAAAGTTCGATAATTAAGGCTTTCATGTTTACCTAGTGAAAGTTGCTAATTTGATGCCTGTTTCAAACAACCACGAACCCTCGCACCTGCAATTCTTTAGTGAAGTTAGACTGAGTGTTTGGTTCGCCGTGAATCAAATGCACCTTTTTCGGTGGAGTCGCGATGCCCTCTATAAATCGATAGAGATCCTCTTTATCGGCGTGAGCCGAGTAGCCAGACATGCCATGAATTTGAGCATTCACTTCCACTTGTTTGTTGTCGATTGAAACCTGCATTTCACCTTGTTGCAACTCTCGTCCGAGCGTCCCTTGCGCTTGATAGCCCGCTAAAATTACATCGGTTCGTATATCGGGAAGCAAAGCCGATAAGTAGTTCATTATCCTGCCGCCCTGACACATTCCAGAAGCTGCAACCACAATCGCGGGTTCACCTGTCGACTTAAGGCGATTAACGATTTTCTTGTGCATTCTATGCCCATCAACAGTAATGCACTGCTCAAATGCAAGTGGGTGACGTTTCACTTCAAGGCGCTGCTTGGCTTCTTGACCCCATAACTCTTTAAAGCGTCGGTAGGATCGCGTTACTTTCTCTGCCATAGGCGAATCGAGGATGATAGGAATATCGGCGCTGAGTTGATGCTCATAGATCAGGTGTTCGATATCAAATAGCAACTCTTGTGTTCGACCGATACTGAAGGCCGGAATTAGGATGACACCGCCATCGAGTAGTGAACGATCTATGATCGCTTTAAGACGCTGTGCTCGTGTTGCAATATCATCATGTGTACTGGCGCCATAAGTGGATTCGATAAACAGATAGTCGGCCTGTTGTGGTGGTTTTGGATCGGGCAGCAGTGGTGTGTTACTTGGGCCCAAGTCGCCAGAAAACACAACTACTTCTTGGCTTGGTAATTTTATCTCGATATAGGCAGAACCTAAGATGTGCCCAGCGGGTTGAAAACGGGCATGCAGAGTATTTGGCCTATGATGATCCTTTCCGTTGTTTTGCTGTTTAGATGTGATTGGAAACCATTCCCCGTAAGGCTTGGGAGCCATTAACGAATGAATTTTTTTGAGTATCAGCTTCGATTGTTTATTGCTGAGCCCTTGCAGTTTTAAACCATCCTCAATCATTAAAGGGGCGAGTTCAGCGGTCGCTTGCGTGCAATAAATCGGTTGGTTAAACCCACTGGCGAGTAACCAAGGTAATCGACCAATATGATCAATGTGAGTATGGGTCAGCAGCAGAGCGTTGAGGTGGGACGTTTCAAATTCAATATCAAGAGGGCGGGTATCTTCTCCTTGAAGCTTTTTACCTTGAAGATCTAAACCTTGAAAAAGGCCACAGTCGATGAGCACCGCTTGGCCTGAATCTCTTAACTCGTGACAAGATCCAGTGACAGTATGTTTGCCGCCATGGTGAATCACTTCCATCGTTTACTCCCATTGCTCTATAAAGTCGTTAACGCCTGTTTTTATTTTGCGGATAAGCGCCAGCAAGTAAAACAAGAACAATGAGAGTTGCGATCGTTGAGTATCTTTTTAAGTAACTGAGCGATGACTCAGTGGGTTCGTTGTGAGTTAGTTCGTAGAAGAGCGGTCTGAATCCAACTCTGGGTTTTGCTGCGCCGCTAAACGAGCCACTTCGGCATCAAGCTCTGCTATTTTCTCTGCCATGAGTGCGTGACAGCGATTGGCCAGCTCCCTTGCATCACTAAGCTTGTATCCGGATACATCGATAGGTTCCAGCATCTCGGTGATCACAATGCCATTATTGGCACGATTAAAGTCGATCTTATTGTGCGTGGTGCTCGTGCACATCGGGGTGATAGGCACGCCGGCTTCAATCGCCATTCGGAAAGCGCCTGTTTTGAATGGCAGTAATCCACGCCCTTTACTACGGGTTCCTTCAGGGTAAACCCAAACAGACAGATCTCTCTGATGAATCGCTTCCGCCACTTGCTTGATGGTATCGCGTGCTTTGGATTTGTCTTCACGGTTAATCATGATGTTACCGGTGATCCAATACAGCAGGCCAAAGAAAGGCACGTACAACAAATCGCGTTTGCCCAGTGAAACAGTGCGTGGTCTTAGCATTCCTGGATCGGTCACAAAGTCCAATATGCTTTGGTGGTTAGATATGTAGACGCTGTTCTCTGGCGTTGGGGCATTGTCTAGGCCGCGCTGTACCAGTTTTACACCGATGATCTTTTGGAGTTGGTTGAACCAACGACAGAAAACGTACACATGCTTGGGGTTCTTGGGGCTAAACAAGCAGTAAACAAAAGCACATAGAGTGGTGAAAATAATAAACACCGTAGCCAAAATAATACGAAGAACAGCAAGCACAATTCACTCCTTACTCACCGCAGGTGGCAGTGATTAAATAGTTTTAGATGCTTGAAGTTTTCACTCTATTTAACCGAATTGCAACAATTAACTGTGATAGGGGGCTATTTTTAGATCTTTATATAAAACAAGGACTAACAATAGGTGTTTGACACAGTTATCGAGCTTACACGTGTTCACCAGTAATGGCTCATGATCACCAAAACTGTTTATTTGGATCCGATTTTTCTACCCATTCAGGATCTTGACGCGATTCCAAGTAGAGTTGTAGACCGTTATAAGACATGAAAGCTGCAGGGCCGCCGAGGTGCTCGAAATAGTCAAAGTACTCATCTTCGAGAGCACAAAGGTGGGCTAAATCTTTAACCTTGTTAGCCAGCGCCCATTGAATGGCAAATACTGGCGCTATTGAGCCTGAAATATTCACCTCTTCGACGTTTGGGTTAAACATTGAATTAGCTTGCTCGAGCAGTATCTCTTCTTGTTCAGACTCTTGTTGTAGCACCTCTTCGACGATCTCCGAGCGCTTGGTATTAGAAACACTCTTGTTCAACTTGGCGATTCGTAGTGCGTAGCTAAATCGGTCTGATGACACTATGTAGACAAGTTGCGACAACAGCTCTTTGTCTACGCCTGCTGCTTTGGTGAAATAGTCGATACACGAATTGATGGAGGCATAACGAGTACCGTCAAACTCAAAGCCACTGGTTTCGTCGTATACCTCAAGTGGGATGTCATCAACCGACAAAGGCCAGCCTTTATAATCGACGCGTTGTTTGGCGATTTGATACATCTTCCATGCGCTGCGCCCAAACCCGCCAAGCGTCGAACCTGAGAAATCAGAATCAATAAGCTCTTGCTCCGTCCAGTTCTCACCGATGCCAAGGTGCTTGGCATACTTATCAATGAGCGCATGTTTTATCTGATCGCGCACAGACCAAATTGAGGTCAGATTCTTTGAATAGTTAATTCTCGCACACTCATTACAAGCCGGCAGTGCTATTGGTGAATGGCCAATCTTGGCAACTGCTTGCGCTGTCTTAGGAAATTCAACAAGGTTACTGGAAGGTTCACCACAAAACCAACAGGTGTGGCGCAGGTTGAATGGGATGTCTATGTAGGAGTATTGAGTCATTAGTTTTCGATTTATCCGGCGTCCAGTGTTTTAGGATATTTAGCTGTAACCTTCGATATAGTTGATCTCTTAGAGAAGACCTAATTTGATATTTCAATAATCTTTTCAATTGGTTACATTTTCTATGTCTTTATAGTACTTGCGTTCTGTTTATTCTAAAGTTACTGTCTCACTATATATGTTCTTTATGTGAAGGCACAATGTATCGCATGTATGAACAAGCTAATACATGTTAGCTATGATTCTTGGAAAGAAACTTTTTGCATGGCGTAAATTGGTAAGTCATAGAGTGTTATTTGAGTATTATCCATAAGTTGTTTAGCAATTTCGGTCTTTCATTCTTGATTGAAATTTAGAGAAAAAAACTTATCAATTACGAGTTTGAAAGAAGAATCGAGATACTAGACCTCTCTTGTAGTCTGGTACAAAAACGGTAAAATGAAGCGTAAATATTTTTGATTTATACATGATTACCTCTTGTTTTTAAATTGTTGTTTTTTAATGATTTATTTGTTTTTTTGCGAGGGGGAAAGTTATCTTAGGATCGATTTTGAATAAATATACAGCACGATTTTCTGGGCACCAAACCTTTCCACTTCGTTATGGGTGGCTTTATAAATTTTATCAAACTAGTCAGCTTGAAGGCTTCGATACACTTTCTACCGATGAGTTAATGGTTAAGTGGGGTGTAGGTAAGAATATGGTTGATGGAATAAAATATTGGGCCGGACGTGTAGGTATCTATGATCAGACAGATGACCATAAGGTCAGCGATGAGTATTTTCATATCGATCAACAAGATGAACATTTAGAAAACATAAGCTCATTGTGGCTTATTCATTGGCTTCTATGCAGAGATGTATCCGAACTGACAGCTTATCGTATATTTTTTAATTTTTATAATGGACAAAAGGTAGATAAAGAATCACTCCTAGTGTTTATAAAAGAGTTGTTTGCAACGAAACAGTTTGAATCAGATACCAAGAAAAAAAGTCTCTTGCAATTACCAGCAGACAATAGTTTAACGAAAGATATCAGCACCTTCTTTTTGACTTATGCAAAAAATAAAACAAGTAAAGTTTCGGAAGATAGTTTCTCTTCTCCGTTAAGTGAGTTAGGGCTGTTGAAGCAATTTGATAGACAGAAGTTTTTATGCGAGTTGGAGCCAAGGAATAGTTTGAGCGATCAAGTTTTCACATTTGCTTTAATTGATTATTTTTCGATGTTATCGGGTAAAGGCGGCACAACTACAATGTCATTTGACTCGTTCTTACTTGAACCTGGTAGCCCTGCCCGTGTTTTCCGTATGGCTCAGACAGAAGTAGAAAACCGATTAGAACAAGCTTCAAAGCTTACATCGGGGAGCATCGGTTGGACGGATACTCAAGGCCTTCGTCAAATACAAATCAAAGATATTGCTGTATTAGAAAACAAAAATACCTTTCTCGCTAAGATTTATAAGTAGGTCATCGTGTCTAATTTAAAAGAACATATCAATGTCAATATTCGCTTTCAACGCTCAACACGTATAGATTCAGACTTAGATTTTGAAGGCAAATTTTTTAATGGCTTTGTATTTCATGGTACCGCAGAAAATACTTTAAGAACGATAGCAGAAGGTTACCAACAGTCTAATCGAAAAACTTATACGGTTACTGGCCCTTATGGAACAGGTAAATCAACCGTAGCCCTTTTGTTAGCTGGTTTACTGTCTTCAGAAAGAAGCCTTAGAAATATTGCTTCAAAAGTTGTTAAGCCTGAGTTCTCTGAATTTTTTTACAAGAAAATCCCAGTAGTAAATGGTTGGTTTGTAGTTAAATCAGTTTGTAGTTTTGAGTCTCCAATTACAGCATTATGGTCATCTATAATCGCTGAATCTGAGGCTCACAATATCGACCTTTCTCACATCCCCCCCC
>NZ_JAUJED010000044.1:79956-150290 GCF_030442075.1 Vibrio sp. TMPB1044
AATGGGCAAGTCGTTAGAGTTCCTTAACTCGAAACAACTAGACCTTCAATTTTTTCAAGATTTTGCTGAAAAAATGACACGTAAAGCTTTCCCTGTTTTGTTTGTAGGTTTCTTACATCAGGCATTTGCTGAGTATGCTCGTGGACAATCACAATCTGTGAAGGAAGGCTGGGCTAAAGTACAAGGCCGTTATACTGATCTATTATTCAATGTCTCTGAAGATGAGACTGTAACGTTGATTGGTAATAGCATTGTACAAGAGCCTTCTTATAGGGTTAATAGTTCGGTTGTCGAAAGTACTCTCAAAGCACTAGAAGATACACGGATCTCTAAGTCAATAAACATTAAGGCTAAACTAGAATCAGCATTACCTCTGCATCCATTAACTACTTTGTTACTCGGGCCATTGTCTAAGCGTCGATTTAGCCAGAATGAGCGGAGTACATTTGGTTTTCTAGGCTCGGTAGAAAATCATGGTTTTCAGTCATTTATTGGAAATAATAAAGCAGAAGTACTGTATCGTCTTTCAGATTTATATGATTACATCGAGACAAATTTAGATCATTTAATACTTTCTTCACCTGATGCAAGAGCGTGGTCGGAAGCAAAAGATGCAGTTGAGCGTACACAGGCAAGAGAAAAAGGGTTTGTTGAAGAGCTAATTAAGACTATCGCGATTTTGAACATGTTCGGTCGTAAACTAGGACTTTATTCTACGAAGAGTGTCCTACATGCGGCATTAGATGAATACAATGCTGATGAAATCGACTTATCTCTTAAAAAGTTAAAACAGCAAAATCTAATCGTTTATCGTAATCACTTGCAGTCATATGCTGTATTTGAGGGAAGTGATGTTGATATTGACGAAGAGCTTGCAAATGAAAGAGTTAAACAGAGCAATAGTGATGAATGGAAAAAGTTTTTAGAGACTAAGTCAGATCATGTTGTTGCTAAAAGCCATTATCATGAAATCGGTGTTTTACGCTGGATGAAAATGGTTTTTGAAACCGGCAGTTTTGATGCAAAGAAATTTAAGAAAAAAAATAGTCTTAATTCAACTGAGTTCTCTGTTTTTATTCTGTTGACATCAGGTGATTCCGATGTCGCGAATATCATTTCAAAACAGCACCCTGAATACGTTTTTGGGACTGCTCCTAGGGCAGTTGATCAGTTAAAGTCGATCATTAATGACTTAATCTGTTTAGATAATATTTCACGACATAACCCAGTCATTCAACATGACCGTATAGCTCGTAGAGAATTAGAGTCGCGTGTTAATTTGGCGAAAGTGGCATTTGATAATATTTATGCTGATTTGTTTGAAAATGCTACTTGGCATAACAAAGGCAAAAAGATTGATGGTGTAAATTTATCAACAGTAGCAAGTAATGTGGCAATAGATCTTTATCCAAAGTGCCCGAGACTTTATAACGAGTTGATCAATCGAGCTAAACCTTCGGGTGCAGCTGTTTCGGCTAGAAAGAAACTGATGGTTAAGATGGTTGATGAGTATTTTGAAAAAGATCTCGCTATTGTAGGAACTCCGCCAGAAATGGCTATGTATAAGTCCTGTTTACAAAATCTCAATTTACATACAGGAAATAGCGATGGTGATTTTGATTTTATAATGCCATCAATTGACCCTGAAGCTAGTGAAGTACAGAAAAAGCATCAAGAAAAAATTTGTGAGTTGTGGGATGACGCAATCGCTATGATTCAGAAGCGCAGCCATGATGGTGTCGTTCCTCTAAGTGATATTGTCGCCCTTTGGTCGGCTGAACCTTATGGTTTAACAAATGGCCTAATTCCAATCTGGATTTTATCTCTTGTATTAGCACAAAGAGATAACCTAGCTTTTTATGATAAAGATGTAACTAATAAGTTTATCTACATAACCGGTGCTGATGAAGAGTTTGTAAACAAACTAATTAAAGAGCCACAGAGCGTAGGTGTAAGGTACTTTGAAGATGATGGCGTAAAGAAAAGTTATATTGAATCTTTATGTAGAATAATAAATAAATCAGACGCAACGAAAAGTACACTGTATGCAGCTCAAGGTTTTGTTTCATTTGTTGCAAGCCTATCGGGGTGGGTCAAGAGCACTCAACAATTATCGAATAACGCAAGAGCATTTAGGCTAGTGGCTTTAAAGGCAGATGACCCTAATAAGTTTTTACTTGAAGATCTACCTGCGGTTCTACATACCAAAGATGATGAAGAGTTAGTTAGCGTTATAACTGAGGTTTGTGACGAGTTGAAGTCTGCTCATAGAAAAATGTTGAGTGAGTTTAGAGGACGTATTAATACATTATTCAATGGGCCTGTAAACGCTGCGTTTCTTGAGCGGGCAACTAGTGTTGAAAATTATACTGCTGATTCAGGCTTGAAGACGTTTTCCAGACGTCTTGGTGAGTTTACTAGTAAAGATACAGATGACTGGACATCTAATATGATCTCCTTTTTATCAGCTAAAGCAGAGCGGAATTGGAATGATTTAGCGATAGAGAAGGCTAACTCAGAGTTGGTTGTATTTGTAGAGCGCTTTAAATTAGCTGAGTATTTCGCTAGCAATATCGGCAATGTTGATAAATCGTTAGAAGATAAAGACCATCAAGATACTCTCAATGAAATAGACAAAATGCTATCTGGTGTGTCAGTACAAGAGCAGAAAATTATTCTAATGAAGTCTCTTGAAGCGTTGCTAGGAGAAAAAACAAAATGATAGACCCCAATAAGAAACAACTCCATGTACTCGGGTTATCAGGCGGTAAAGATAGCGCAGCGTTAGCTATTTATATGCGTGACAAACACCCAGAAGTTGATTTGACTTATTACTTTACTGATACCGGTAAGGAATTACCTGAGGTGATTGAGTTTGTAAATCGACTAGAGGGCTATATAGGTAAGAAAATAATAGATCCCTACGAGGAGATTTGCACGTCAAACCGAGAGAAAAAGGACTTTGATTACTGGTTGAAAGAGCACAATGACTATCTGCCTTCACCACAAGCTCGTTGGTGCACTATACAAATGAAGCTCGTTCCATTTGAGAAGTGGATTCAACAGTATTTAGATGAAGGTTATCAAGTGATTACATATGTTGGCATCAGAGCCGATGAGCCTTATCGCGAAGGGTACCAGGCAACAAGTAATCGTGACATTGTTACAGTAATGCCGTTTCGGGATGATGGTATTGATTTGGCGGGCGTCAAAGAAATTTTACAGCAAGCAGACTTATTCGCTGATACGGAAGAAGCTCGAAATAACCCCAAGAGTGCCCAAGCTCAAGGATTGCCTGGATATTATGATTGGAGGTCACGTAGTGGCTGCACATTCTGTTTCTATCAAAGAAAAATCGAATGGGTTCGCTTGCGAGAGCGTCATCCAGAGGCATTCGAAGAGGCGAAAAGTTACGAGAAAAGAGCTGAAGATGACGAGGGTAATGGCACATTCTATTGGCTAGGTAAAGATACTCCTTTATCTACGCTCGAGGATCCGAAGCGAATTGCTCGTATAAAGGCTGAGCATGATAAGAAGCGAGAGCGCTTTCTGAAGCGTAAACGAATCAATGTTCTACAAGTAGATGTAAGTGATGTGGACCGAGATTTTATGGATGAAATTTACGATGAGCAGGAAGGCGGCGGTGCGTGTGTAACGTGTTATAAGTGATTTAAAGCTGTTTGAAAATTTAACTGTAATATGGAGTTGAGCGTTAAATGAGTTTTGTTGATATTACATTTCCTGATAACTCAGAGTACAGCTCTGACAGCGATCATTTACCATTGGAGTTCTATCTTCAAGTTTTTCCTAAGTCAAAGACTGTATATTTGAAATTAGGATACTTTAGTTCTTCGGCCCTTAGAGTATTAGCATATGGGTTTGCTCAGTTTATATATAACGGCGGTAGTATAAAAATAGTTACAAATCATTTTTTATATAATTCAGACAAAGAACTACTTGAGCCTCAAGGGAGAACTGAGGAAGATGTTCAGGAATGCTTTTATGAAAGTCTTGAATCCCTGAAAGAACATTTAACTAGTGAATCAGAACAGTTCTATAATTGCCTTAAATATTTGGTTGGCAAAGGAAGGCTTGAAATTATCCCTGTTATGCTTATACCTAATAGAATGGCGCATTACAAGCAAGGAATATTTACAGACCATCACAATAACGACATCTTTATTGATGGAAGTTGTAACTTTACAGCTAATGGTATTCTAGAGAATGGAGAGAACATATCTATTTACCGCTCATGGGGTGATAAGTTTGAACATAAAAAAGTTAGTAATAAAAAAGTAGACATAAAAACAATTTGTGAACGAAAAAGCAACAAGTATAAATACTTAAGAGAAGAGCAAATTGTAAGTAGTATATTGGAGTTAGGGGAAGATAAGTCCATTAACGAGCTGCTTAGTGATGAATTTACTTTGGTTGGTGATATTATTGTAAATGAAAATAATTACCTAATTGAGAAATATAAAAAAGATTTAGAAAATCTCATTCGTGAAGAAGAACTAAAACCAAAATTCCCATTTAAATCAAAGCCGCGTAGTTACCAAATTGATGCATATAAAAATTGGCTTGAAAATGATAAAAAGGGCATCTTTGCCATGGCTACGGGAACTGGTAAGACTATCACATCTCTCAATTGTTTGTTGAATGAGTATAAAAAAGATGAAAAGTATCAATCGATTATACTAGTCCCATCTAAAATATTACTTAATCAATGGTTTGAAGAAGTTTCACTATTTAATTTTAAAAATATTTATAGAGTGTCTTCAGAATATAAGTGGAAAGATAGTTTGAATACTCTTACCACAAATTTGATGTTTGATAGTGATGTATCGTTTGTTTTAATATGTACTTACGCAACATTTTCAGATGCTCGATTTGATAAATATCGTTCTAAGTTTCCTAAAGAAACAATATTAATTGCTGATGAGGCGCACAATATAGGTGGTGCAAAGATGAAAGCACTGCTGCCTAAGCTTAATTTTCAACGTAGGATTGCCTTATCTGCAACACCTAAAAGAAAGTTTGACGAAGAAGGAAATGCAGCAATAGAAGCATTTTTCAATTCTACAGACCCTTATACCTTTGTTTTTTCAATGGAGAAGGCTATCAGAGATGGGATTCTATGTAATTATAATTACTACCCTATAATTGTTCAGCTTACTGATGAAGAGTTAGAACGTTATATTGAAATAACTAAGAAGTTATCAAAATTCTTTGATGGTGATTCTGGACAGTTAAAGCTAAGCGATATTGTAGAGAAATTACTCTTAGAAAGAAAACGAATAATTCACAAAGCATCAAATAAAAAAATTGCCTTTAAGAATATTTTAGTCAAAGAATTTGAACGTAAAAATAATCTAAAATATTCATTTGTTTATGTTCCTGAGGGGAACGACTCTGACGGTGTTAATATTATGTCTCAATACCTATCATTATTAGAAGACGTTTCTCCAAGTACAAGAGCTCTTGCTTATACAAGTAATACGCAAAGTAAAGACGAGGTTATGGCTGCTTTTGAATCTGGCTTGATCGAATCTTTATTTTCCATGAAGTGCTTAGATGAAGGTGTGGACATTCCAAGAGCTGAGATGGCTATATTCTGCTCTAGTACTGGCAACCCAAGACAGTTTATTCAACGCCGTGGTAGAGTATTAAGAAAACATTCAGAAAAGAATCACGCAACTATTTATGACTTGGTTGTAATACCAAGTTTAGATAGTAATTCCTCAACATTCTCATATGAGAAAAATTTGATACGCGAAGAGCTGGTAAGAGTTATTTATTTTGCCTCATTAGCTGAAAATTACTATACCGCTATGAGCACATTTGAAGAACTAGCTGACTTTTATGATTTTGATCTGTATGCAATGCAATATGAATTAGGAGAGCATTAATGGCTAGAGATAGAAATGAATTGCTTAAGCAATTTTTAAAAAATCCACACTTGAAAGAGATTTTGGGTTCTGAGGATATTGACTTTACGAACGAGTCATTCTCAAATAAATCAGATTTTTTACTGGTAGAAGTAATAAAAAAGATGATAATCAGCTATAGCATGGAAGATAGCTCCAACCAAACGTTGAAAAAAATAAATGCTTATATTGCCAATGAGGTGAAGAACTGATGATTATTAGCTCAATTTCGATGAAAAATTTTCAATGTTATTATGGAGAGCATGATTCTAATCGTTTAGAATTTTCAGAAGGTTTAAATCTTATTATTGGGGATAATGGCGGAGGTAAATCTAAGCTATTTGATGCATTTTATTGGGTTATCCATAACCAAATTTTTCAGTCTGATCAGAGGAGAATGATCAGTACTAAAATATATAAAGAGAATTTAATTTCTGACAAAGCTAAACATCAATGTCAGCTAGGAGAGCGAGTTTCTGCAGAGGTGTCCCTTGATGTAACGAGCTCTGTTGGAAAGCAATACCGGTTGGTTAGAATATATGATGCTAAGAAAGTTGCAGATCGAGAATGGGAGTCATCTCCAGATTCTCATTTATTGATACACGAATTTTCTAGCGCTAAGTGGAATCTGGTTCCAGAGAAAAACCATAATAGTATAATTAATCGCGTTATCCCTGGCCACATCAAACCTTATATGTGGTTTCAAGGTGAGCAAGTTGATAGCTTAATGGATTTAACCGATAGTTCAGCACTTGCTCAAGTAGTAAACCTTCTATCAGACATTAAAGATTATGATGATATTATTGCACTTAGTGACAATGGCTCAAATAAGGCTGAAAATGAATTAAAGAGAGCTAAAAACAAACTAAGTCGAGATGAAGGTAAAAGTAATTCTTTAAACTTAGAGATGGATAGCTGCCTCAAAGAAATCGCTAAACAAGAAGCTACAATTGAGAAATGTGATGAAAATATTGAAACAGCTAAGATTCGTGTAGAGGAACTCATCAGTAAGGTCGGAGATGCCGAGTCAAAAGCTAAGCATAAATCAAATAAGTCGGCTCTTGAGGAATCATATAGAAAAATTGAATCACAATTAAATTTAAAAAATAATGGTTTTTCTAAGAAGATTTTCTCTAAACATTGGGTTCTAAAAAACGTAGAGCCTTTCTTTAAAAAATATGAAACTAAATTTAAAAATTATTCAGATGCTCATAGTATGAGAGAGAGGCTAGAGCAGGAAGTTAAAATTAAGTTACCTATTAATATGCCCCAGCCAATACATGTTGAAAAAATGCTAGACGAAGAGCAATGCTTTGTTTGTGGACGGTCTGCATCGAAAGGGACTGATGAGTATGAGCATATTTCTAGCTTGATAAAACGAAAAACGCCTAAAAATATATTCGTAAATGATTTTATGAATGAGTTTGAAGACTATTATAAAAATAGTCTCCGCTATGGCATGTCTATCGATGGGATCGATGATTCGATCAAAGAAGATTTTAAAGAAATAGCGACTTTAAATTCAGATCTAAACTCTATTGGAAGAGAAATTAGGGAGATAGAAAGTCATTTTGATATCTTGATTGAAGAAGACAATTCCGAGAATATATTATCTTCATATAAGCAGCACTGTAAATCTAGAGATTTGTTTGAACAGAATAAAATCCGTGCTGTTGAGTGCCTTGTTAAGGAGAAAGAGAGGAAGGCTGAACTTCAGTCTGAGATTGATAAGTTGGTTACGGGAAGTATAGATAAAATTACAACTTGCTCTGATTTGATTTTCTCACAACTGTTGTCATTAGCTAAAACTACTAAGAATAATGTTTTTGAAGATATTATACGTAGTCTGGAGATGTCCTCTAATGAAATATTTAAAGACATGACTTCAAAGAATAATTCTATAAAAGGTGAGATTAAATTCAAGAAACTTCGGAGTGGCAGTTATATCCCAGAAATCGTGGATAGTGAGGGTTATATTATTAATTCACCTAATGATTCAAATATAGTTCTTGTTAAGCTATCTTTGATCATGGCTATACTGACTGCTAGAGCAAAATGGAGTGATAATTATACTTTAATCTCAGATGCTCCTACATCTAAGATGGCTGGTAATTATACGTTTGGGTTTTATAAAGCTCTAAGTGAGCGTTTTACGCAAAGTATAGTTACAACTTTTGACTTTTTAGATGATGAAGCTAAATCATCTTTAAGTGGCTTTAAGTTAGGGAAGGTTCATCAAATCGAGTCTCATTACCTCAATGGAAATTCAGATAATAGATCGGATTTAAGTGTAAATATTAAGGAAGTTGAATTATGAGCATACTAACAACTAAACTGGGGAATCTAAAACCCGGCTATTTACCTAGATTTAAAGATTTCTTTGAACAAGTTACCCAATTTGGAGGGGGAGCTGAGGGTGATAAGTACTTAAAAGCTAAGAGTTTTTCTAATGCTTATGAGTTGTATATTTACGCTTTTTTCATTGGTCTATACAAGGATAAAAAAATTGACATAACTCAAGATGATAAAACGCAAGGCTTTTGGGAGATGAAAAACTGGAAACCTAAAGAGCTAACCGATAGCGTTATCACTTGTGCTATTGCTGTTTCCGATTTTAATATGAATGCTATCGAAGACGGTGACGATAAGTTTGTCACTGAGCAAATCAAATTGCTTAAAACGGAAATAGAGTCATACGCAAATGGTGGTTTGTCATATATTAAATCAGAGATAGATCAGGATCCTGAGTTACTTGAAGATGACATGTATTTTATTCGCTTGCTCCAAGAAAAGTAGTGTAAATCTTTATAGCGAAGGTTTCTGGTTGAGTTAAATATCGTTATTTATTTTAAAAACCTCGGTTGATGTTAGCAGTTTATCGTCGTAGAACGAAATCCTTACAGTATTAAATGAGTCCTCCGCACTTACGTTCATTGCTGTAAGAACATGTGATGGCTCTACGTGTTGTGAATTACACGCAGAGCCTTGTGACACGCAAATTCCTTTTTGAGAAGTGTACTTTGCGTAATCTTCATCGCACTTAAATGTAAGGTTAATTACATTGACAAGCGTACTAATCCCGTTAATTTTGTATTTAATATTTTGGCTATCTAGTTCCGCTAAAAATTTATGTCGAAGACTTTTTAGGTATGAATGTTCAAACGTGAAAGACTCTATAGCAGCAGCCATGCCGACAATTAATGGAGTAGGTATCGTTCCGCCACGCAGTCCTATTTGTTGTCCTGAACCGTGAATGACTGGCTCTATATTAAGTTTTCTTGCTTCTCTTAGGTATAAGAAACCAATACCTTTTGGGCCGCCAAACTTGTGGGCAGATGCAGATAGAGCATCGATATAATCGTCTACAACATCAACATCTAATTTGGCAATTGATTGGGCTGCATCAGAATGAAAGGTTACCCCCTTTCTAAAACAGAGAGCTCCTATATCTCTAATCGGATTAATCGTACCGAGCTCATTATTAACATGCATGATACTAACAAGGATCGTATCTTCTTTTATTGCCTCTTCGACCTGCTGAGCAGTATGGATACCCATGTGGTTAGGTTCCAAGTAAGTGACTTCAAAGCCTTGCTTTTCAAGAAAAGAAAATATGCTCAGAACACAACTATGTTCTATTTGGCTTGTTATTAAGTGTTTTCCACGGTGCGAATTTAACTCAGCTAAACCTTTTATAGCAAGGTTGTTACTTTCAGTTGCACCTGAAGTAAATATGATCTCGCTAGCTTCTGCGCCAATTTTATCTGCAATAGTTCTTTGGCAATCTTTAAGTAAATCTTGAGAGTGCTTACCACACGTGTGATCAGATGACGGGTTTGCATAAACGTCCCGAAATGCAGTAGTCATGGCCTGTAGAGCTTCTGGGTGAAGTGGTGTGCTTGCGAGATAGTCTAGGTACATAGTATTTACTTGAGTCAGTTCCGTAGAGGAAACAGTATAATTGATGACGTTATGCTGCAAGTGGTTTTTTGAGGGAAATGAATTTGGCTAAATCGTTTAACAGCGACTGAAGGAAGCTATTCAAAACAAGGCGATAAAGGTAAAGTCGAGAGGCTTTGTTATAGCCTCTCGACTATAAAGTACTACAACCATTTCTCAGTTGCTGACCATACTCGCTTTAGAAGGTTTTCAGCGCGTTGACTGACATAAATATCATCCCACAACTCACATCGAGATATAGCGATGATATGAGGGTGAAGTACGGATAGATCTTTTAAGATTCGCCCCTGATTTTGCGTCAAAACATTCCTTGCTACGGCTTCTGAAATTAACGTGCTCTTTGATTCACTGTTTTTTTCTGCAAGAATTTCATAAATTGATTTTTTGTCAGGCCAAGGTTTATTTCCAAGAATACTATTTTCAGAAATAGGTAGGATTGATAAGTTGCCTAAAGTGTTTAAGTGGAGAGTTGTATCCAAGCTCTCAGGCCAAGAGGTGTCTGGTGTTTGAGGCCATACATGCTCTACGCTGTTGAACTCAGACCAAACTTTTAATCGTAAATAGCTATCTAATGAGTCTGTTCCATTACAAAGGTGACCAATATTCGATTCATCATAAGTACTGTTTTCAAAAGCCATCAAAAGCATTAGTTTAGAAAGGTCTTTGCGGTTTTTGTATAGGTCTTGTGATTTTACTTCTTTAACCCACCTTTCTTCATCACCACGGCCTTTTTCAATTAGCATTTTATTCATTTGTTCAATGATATCAGCAGTATTTCGGTATGGTGCTTTAGTGTTAGATATACTTTTTCCTAGGATTTCACGATAAACATTGTCTATACCATCAGTACCAGAACTAAACGCTCGATATCGCACGAAGAAGCTTGTAGTTGCAAGAATAATATCGATCAGCTTTTCTAACCCATCAATAGAATAATTATCGATTTTGAATTGATTGTAAAAATCAGCAAATAATCCGCATACGATCTTATGGTTTGCTGATTTTAGAACTTTAATACAAAAGTTAGCTGTTTCGAGTCTAGGATTTAGAATTAAGTTTTTTATCTCTGCTGGATTAGTCATGTTTGCTAAACAAGATTGCGGGACTAAGCTAGGTTCTGAGTTTTCCCATACTTCGAAAATAAATTCACTTGTAGAGCTCAATAGTTGAATGAACGAAAATTTCTCCGTGCACTGTTCAAAAGCGTTGTTGATATAGCGGCGCTGTTCACTTAAATGACCGCTCAATGATTTTGCATCGTAGGCTAAACGAAACGCTTGAAATAACGCTGTAGTCTTTTTATGTTTTTCCTCTGCCTTTTTGTATCTACCAAGTAGCGCTTCTGCTTTGTTCAGCTCTTTACCTTCAGCTGTCTGTTGATAGTCAACAACATGGCTACTGCTAGCGTATTGACTATTGCAATACTCTACAACCTTGGGTTTAAAAGTTTCAAATGCAGTAAGAGGCTCTCCTGTTGTGTTAAGAGCTTCAAACATATCAAAAGCATAATTGTCATCGGATACTTCAACAAATGTAGCTATGACCCGTTTCAAGATAAAATTACCTAGCATCACGGTTCTAATTATTTCACTAGCACACAGTACTTCAGATTCCGTAAGTTCTGCTGGGAAACCTGAGTTAGCGTTTAAAAATCTGGACAAAATTTTATCAGATTGATTAATCGAAGATACACTAATAAGCTCTTCACTTTCGGATAGTGTTACTAATTCATCTCGGATTTGTTTATAGTTTTCACTCACAGATTTGTGGAGCTCATTTACTGGAGTTGCTATTGTAAATTTATCACTATTGCTCGAATGTGCTATGTGGTGTTTGATAAAATGGTGGGAAAATGCAGCTATTGGCGATTGATAAGCGGCATCATCTTCATACTTTGACCAAGAGTCTCCATCCGCCCGAGTAATTTTTGGATAAAACTTGTAATCCGGATCACTTTCGTCGCCCATCTCGATTGAAAGGCTATTTTTAATTGTTTTTTGTATTTCACTGACTTTACTGTTAATCCATCTTTTCAACGGAGTTGAAAGGTTAGGCATTATATCTTTTTTGTAGTGTAAGTTTACCTCGTCAAGCAGAGAATAGTACGCCATTAAGATAACTGAGTAGGTCGTCAGTCTCTGTTGTCCATCTATGACGTGATGCACTTGTGTTGGCAGCTCATTGATTAGACTGTCGTGCTTCGCTACTCCTTCATTATTCGCAACTGTGATAACAGTTCCAATGAAGGTTACAGAGTCTTCGTATTCCTTTAAACGCTCGATACATGAACGTAGGTCTTCCATCATGCGATCAATATTCTTCTTCCCCCAAGTATATTGACGCTGATAAATAGGTATAAAAAATCCAACTCCAGGTTTTGGGTTGAATAGAGATTGAATATCTCTTGACTCTGCATTAAATATATTTTGAATATTAATCAGCAAAAGAAGCTCCTAGAGGTGGACGTTTTTTAAGACTATAAGTGTATCATGCTGTATAAGCTTAATGCATTGATTATTCTAAATTTAAAATCCTATAGCTACTGATTTTTTTGTTGTTACTGGTTAGTAACCCTTGCCATACGGAACGTTGATAATTTACTTCACAATCAACTTCGTGCTGCATTAGTTTCGCCAACCTTCGATCTAGACTCTTTTGTTTCTCATAGTTTTTATTACTAGTTTCGAGTAGTTTACTTTTGTTTAGCAGTGGCGGCCTGCGATCTTCATTAACGTAATCGAAGAAATCGATATCTTGTTCGGCCATCTTGATTTTTATGCGTTCTACTAAGAAAGGAACCGATTTTTCAAAGTCGTCATAAGCAGTAAGGGTGAGCTTACCGGATGTGATATGAATTTTGATAAGGTCTATCTCTTCATCCAGTTCACCATACATTTGTAGCCCTGCGCCTACGTAGACTCGTAGCAGTAATGGCAACTCATCAATAAAGTCTCGGTGCAGAATCAATGAATGTCCTTCGTTCAAAAGGCTTGCTGGCAGTTGGCTGTGTGCTTTCTCGCATTGCAGATGAATTAAGTCGGTGTCTGCAATCGCGAACAGTAATTCTGCAGCCAGGTTGATCGCGGTTTTGTAATCATCAAACAAGGCTTTGATGTCGCGCTTTAGCGGCTCTGGTTGCTGCGTATAGGGTTTTCTTTTCTCAAACAGTCCCATAGCAAAGTAGAGGAGAAGATCTTCTTTTCGGCTCTTTTCTGCTTGTTCAAACTCTTTGGTATCAAACATCTCTTGCAGTAAGTTAAAGGTTTTTCTGTGTGAGCCAACCAGCTCTCTTACTTTGTCTGATTGTTCAAATTCATCATTGGCAGGAATACGCCCTAGCTCTAAACAGGTATTCCAAAAGTCATTAAACAAGTCTTGATGTTGAGTAATAAGCAGTTTGGCTTTATCTTTTGCTTCGATAGGTTCTGGCGAAGTCAGTTGCTGCCACTTGTGGTGTCGTTTGTACTTACTCTGTAGGTATTGCTGCTCTTCGAGTTTATCTTTGAATATATAGAAAATACCGGGCGCGACGGTAATGGCGTCTTCTTGAAGGCTTCTTTCTATGTACGCTTTTATCTCTGATTGTGCATAGTACTTTTGAAAGGTGTTACGAGAGGTGATCACCCCATCTTTGTAGGGTTTGAACTGCGCAATGTAGTTCTCGTTCGCCAGCATTACAGACACCACCAAGAACTTGTCTGCTAGCTCCCAAGCTCCTAAGAGTGCCTCTAACCGTTCATCTTGATCTTCAATAACGTTAAGTACAAAGCCCAAGTTAACGATGCTGGAATTAACCTTGTCGCTGTCCGGTTGAAAGTTCGGGTCCCAACCAAGCACATCTAAACCATGAGCTTCAAGCTCTCGTAAGTCGTCACCTCGGCCGCAACCGTAATCGAAAATTGAGTGTTCGCCTTTTAAGTAACCATGTTTAACTAGAGTCTTCATTGGTGCGGAGAGTTCATGACGCACGATGGCCGTTCTGTGCCTATCGATCCCTGCCTGCTCTTGCGTTGTCACAGAGGAACATCGGAATAGTCGACCATCGACAAGCTCGTAACCATGGCGTGCTATTAGGTTTTCCCAAGAACGTTTAAAACCAATCAAACGGCTGTTCTCATAAAGCCCTGCATTCTCGCCTTCTTGTGTGAGTGAAACGAAGTGCTCGTAATATTCACTTGTTGGCAAAACCATGGTTTCTTTTCTATGTAAGATCGGCGGGTTTTCTGATTCACGATAACCTGTAATTTTGTGGCTTAGTTTAGAGAGGTCGACATTGAGGCTTTGTTCTAATGCAGGATAGGAGTCAGTATAAAAATCAGGGTAGTGGAGAAGAGATAAGCGGAACTCTTTTTTAAACAGCTTAACGAGGTTCCAGTCTTCTTCATCTAAGTTAACGGCTTTTGCTACGGCAGGAATGAACTGTGTTAATACTTTAGGCAATGCGCCGAATGCGTCTTTATGAAGATAAATGGCATCGGGTAGTTGTTTTCCAACTTTTATTTGAGAGGTAAGTTCAGCAAATAGCTCTTCGTTCATTCCTATTCCTTAGGTGTTTTTGAAGATTATAAATCATCAAACAATGCCTGTGTGGCGCTGCCTTTTGCACTTTTTGTGTTTACGCGAAGCCCGTCACTTCGGCGTTGTCGGATAAGGGCATATTTTGAATTATCAGCCCCAACGCTAATATGCAGAGGTTTATCTTTGCCATAAAAATAGAGGCGGTCGAACTCCAAATGCGAGCAGATAAATCGAGCGACCTCATCCATACGTTGCTCATACCCTTCAACATAAATATCACACGCAGCCCCATTGCGCTTACAGATACGGCTATCCCGGGAGTTGAGTTCCATAGAGGCATGTTGGTCAATATCGGGTGCCATATCTCCAGGGCTATTTTTCAATATCCACCTTAAAAGAGGATGGCTTGTATAACCATAGGTTACCGTTACTTCTCCTAGTGAGCGTTCGATAGGTTGTAAAATTTGAACCGCTAAACACTGGAGCTCAGTGGCAGAAAGTTTATTAACCTTGTTGTCTCCCAGTAATTAGGGTGTCTAGACTTATGCCAATCAATAAGCTTGTGGTGCATATTCTGTCCTTAGGGTTCTAGGTTGCTACTATATTTAACGAACGACAGCAGTAAAATCAATGCAATTCGGAGGCTATGTATGTTGTTTATTCTCGCTTTACTCTGCATCTTCTTGTTGGGGTATCTTGCCCAAACTACGGGCCTTTGTATGGTTAGAGGAGTGAAAGAGGCGACAAACGGATCACCGATGTTCATCATTGCGATTGTGTTTAGTGGTTCGCTAGCTTGGGTCTCTATGGTTCTTGGCTCTATCGTAGAAGGGCGGCTTTTATCCACCGCTTTTTGGCCGAGTCTGTTTTCTCTGTTTGGTGGTTTTCTGTTTGGTATTGGCGCGGCAATCAACAGTGGTTGCGGGGTTTCTACGGTGAGCAGGTTAGCTCGCGGCGAAGTGGTTATGTTGGCGACTATATTCGGTTGGTTTGTTGCATGGCTGGTGTTTGCTCCGGTTTTGCCTACGGAGTTGAAAGGCTCTAGGTTAGTACTGTCCGACTTTTCCAGATACATATTCCTTGGAAGTATCTCGCTCACAATTGTGGTGAGTTGTTACTTTATGAACTCGGTCAATCGTAAGCTGTGGTTTTCAATGCTGGGCATTGGGTTGATGGCCGGTTTCGTATTCTTGTATGAACCGCATTGGACGCCAAGTGGTTTGCTGAAATCTATGGGTACTTCAATTTGGCATGGGAAGACAGAAGACTGGCCGAGTAGTGAGCGTTTTATATTGATGACCTCGCTGTTAGTTGGAATGATCAGTGCTGCACTATTTACAGGATCTTTTTCATTGAGGTTTAGCCCGATACGTCGGTTTGGTAAACATTTAATTGCCGGTGTACTGATGGGATTTGGAGCCGTAATGGCCGGAGGAGGGAATGACACTCAACTTCTTGTTGCCATGCCGGTGCTCTCTCTAGCGGGTGTTTTTTCTGTGTTGAGTATCATTGTTGGGATATATACCGGAGTTAAGTTGATCCAAAGTCGATAGTTAGCGACAGTACGTAGATTACATGTATACGTAATTTGAGATGACAATGAAATACATCGGAATTGATGGCTGTAAGGCGGGATGGATCGCTTGGATTGTTTCTGATAATCAGGCGCCAGTGTTCAAAGTGGTAAAGGCGCTTGATGAGCTAGCGAGTGATCTTGTCGGTTCGACGGCACTTATCGATATGCCGATTGGTTTTAGTGACGCACAAACTCCAGATCGCTTATGCGATAAAGCAGCAAGACGTTTCCTCACCAGCAAGCGTGGATCTTCGGTGTTTCCAGTGCCGTGCCGAGAGGCGGTTTATCAAACCGATTACATTGCGGGGTGTAATGCCAATGTGGAGCAGCTTGGTAAGAAGTTCTCTAAGCAAACTTGGGGTATCGTTCCCAAGATCCGCGAGCTTGATGAACTCATTGAATCTCATCCCAATCTTTCTATCAGGGAATCACATCCTGAGGTGGTGTTTGCAGCTTTGAAAGGGGAACCGCTTACCTTTTCTAAGCGGACTCAAGAGGGCAAAGAGGAAAGGCTTTCTATTATTCAGCAACTCATCCCGCAATGCTGTGAAGGCTTGGCGTTGGCCATTTCAAACACCAAGCGTAAAGATGTCGCGATAGATGATATTTATGACGCATTCATATTGATGTTGGTTGTGTATCACGCTCCAACATTGTCGTGCTTGCCTGAATTTTCTGATATTGGCGGAAAGGCGGATAAGGATCAGAACGGACGAGTTCGAGAGATTGTCTATTGGGACAAAACGCGCTAACAAAGCGTGCGTTTAGTTTTGTTTAATGTGTTATTTTTCAACCCCTGTTGATTTCCACTCCTATTTTTTGAGTCTCTGATATGAAACGTTTTATTGTTGGTTTGCTGACAACCTTGATCAGTGTGGCGAGTTACGGCCAAGTTGCGCCTGTCTCTCAGTGGCAATGCGACATGATGAAAAAGAACAAGGTATTGAATAGTGGAGCGCCTGTTGGTTGTGAGCGACTATCCAAAGTGGATTTCGATTTCATTAATTTCAACGGGGAAACGCAACAGGGCAATATAATCGTGCTTGATGTTGTTGCACCTTCCGTTGAACGAATCTTTTCAGAGCTCAAACAACGCAATTTTCCTCTTCATTCCGCTCGCCTAATGCGTGAATTTAACGGTGACGATAACGCCTCAATGGACGCGAACAACAGCAGCGCGTTTAATGCTCGGCCTATCACTGGCGGAGGAGGTTGGTCGAAGCATGCTTACGGTGTGGCGATAGACATCAACCCAGTTCAAAATCCTTTCTTAGAGTTCGATAGCAACGGACAAATCACCGTAAAGCCTTCACAATCTGCGACAAGCTATGTGAATCGTACTCGCTTTCGTGCAAGAGACGAAATTGAACGAAGAGGCATGGCGGAAGATGTGGTCGAGCTGTTTGCACATCATGGTTTGATGATCTGGGGAGGGGATTGGAATAGCCCAATCGATACTCAGCATTTTGAGGTCGGCTCAAGAAAGTTTGTTAACCAACTGCTCTCTAAACCACAAACTGAAGCCAAGGTGTTATTTGAGCGCTACGTCGAATCTTATCGACAGTGCTATCTCAAAAATAAAGGTGAGGACGCAGAAAAAGCTCGAGCTATCTGTGCAAAGAAAACAGTCGGGACTTTTTAGTGCTATGTTTATCTAGAACCGTTTGTGTTTTAGCAAGTTAAACTCGCTTCAGGTGTGTTTTGAATAGCTAAGGTCAGCGCTCGTCGCTGGCCTTTTTTGTATTCATTTCTTCAATAGAAAGCCGAGTATTGAAAGGTTATTGGGTATCCATTAGTCAATAATCGATAAGCGAATGCAGCGCAAAGTCATCGGTTTGTCATTGAAAAAGTCATAGCGTAAACGTTATGTGAGAACCATCGCTGGTGGGGAACTTCTTGCCTATTCGCCAGTATTATTAGTGAACTGATCACAACGGACCAACTAATGAAAAAGATACCTTTGGCTCTAACTCTTTTAAGCACTCTACTTTTTTCACAATATTCTTTGGCTACAGACACTTCACACACCACGCAAAATCCGACTTATGAACTCGATGGTAAGGCGGTATTAGGCCGCACTGAGAATGTGTACCTCTCTAGCGTTCAAGGGCTTAAAGACGTTCCTTTCATTGGCAAAATCGACACCGGTGCCGAAACCACTTCCATGCATGCTGAAGACATCCATGTAAAAAGTACACATGCAGATTATAAGAACCTCAAAGACAAAGAGTTAATGGCGGCATTAACCGAAGATGTGTTGAACAATAGCGACGTTGATTACGACGATTGGGATGGCAGCACCTTTGCGAAATATGAAGCTGTGGTCTCTTTTAAGGTTCAAAACCCACGTACGGGTGACATGGTATTAATTAAAGCGCCTTTAGAGCGTGTCAGCATGATACGCAGTCGCACCAGCAGCACGCCTTTGCTTCGCCCGACTATTAAAATGTCGCTGACCATTGCGGATCAAGAATTAAAAACAGACGTTAACCTTACCGACAGAAGCCACTTCTCTGCGCCTGTGCTGATTGGTAAAACCTTCCTTGCTGATAACGCTTTGGTGTTTGCGGGTTATGACTACTTGCAAGAGCAAGAAAATGCGACGGTTGTTGGCCGTAAAGAGGTGGTGTCTATCTCTGGAATGGCGATGAATGCGACCTTCTCTTTAAAGAACCGCTACAGCATTTTGCATGCAAAAGACATCGACATAGACAAAAAGAACAAAGAAGTGACGTTTGATATGTTCGATAACGACGGCAAACAAAAAGAGATGACATTGCCGTTGGTTCGCATGTTAAGCGTGAGCGGTAAGAAGAGACCTTTAGTCTATTTGCCAGTTCAACTTGATGAGAATACCACTAAAGATGTTCTTGTTTATCTGCGTGACCGTTCAGACAGCAGCTCACAGCTAAGGTTGGGTACCAACACAGCAAGTGAACTCTTTATGATTGATACCAGTGCTGAAAACATTTTATCAGAAGGTTCAGAGAGCTTTAGTGATGTTGCTGAGTCTGGTGAGCCTATGATTATCTCACCGGAAGAGGACATCACACTTGATGACTTCCCGCTAAAGGCTGTGGCTTCTTTCACGGTAAACACACCTCTGTTGAAGGTCGATAGCTTTGAAATGACAGGTAAAGGCAAAGATGCTTCCGTTGAATTTTATCTTACGGATATAAATGGTGAGAAGCAGAAGGTGACCAAGCCAATTATTAAGAAACTTAAAGTCGGTGATGATACTCGTCCGGTGGTAAGTGGTGAGTTTGCGGTCTCTGGAAACGTTCGTACGCAAGAGTTTGCCATCGACGTGCTCAACACAAATGAGAAAGAAGCGTACTTTATTTTAGGTAAGAAGATGGCAAAAGAAGGCGTTTACGTAAACACGCGTTCTGACTATCTATTGAAAGCCGAGCCTCTGTTTAAAGTAGGACACATTGAAGTGGTTGAAGTGAACGGCATGACATTCCCTGCCAAGCTAGACACTGGTGCTGATGTGAGCTCTATGAACGCAGTCAACATCAAGCGATTCAAGAAAGATGGCCAAGACATGGTTACCTTTACTTATCAAAACAACCAAGGCGATAAGCAAGAGTTCACTAAGCCAGTGATTGATGTGATGCGCATTAAAGCTAAAAAAGGCGAGAAGGTGAACATTCGCCCTGTAGTAGAGATGAACGTTAAACTAGGCGACTTAGAGAAGAAGGTGAGAGTGAACCTTCAAGATCGTTCACGCTTCGAATACAGCATGATTCTAGGTAAGAACTTCCTGAAGCACGGCGCAGTAGTCAGTAGTGATGAAGATTATGTGCTAGGCGAGATGGAGTAACGCCTCAACTTACTAAGAGCGATATAGAACAGTTCTAAACGGCCACACATTTCAGCAATGGGATGTGTGGCTTTTTATTGGGTGATTGTTTTTGACGTTGACGGTTAGGGTTTTAAGTGTTTGTTATTTATTGGTTTATCTACTAAGGCACAACCCTTAGACAAACAAAAAGGGCCAACTCTTTCGAGTTGGCCCTTTCCAAACGTTTGGTGGAGCTGGCGGGAGTTGAACCCGCGTCCAAAAATCATTCATCATTGGTACTACATGCTTAGTCGATCTTTAATTTCACCAGCAACCTGCGAACCGACACGCTAGTTAAAGGCTAACCTGAATTATAATTCGCGCTTTTCCTCTCAGGTGGGAGAAGCCACGCTAGCTAGTTTGGGTTTGATCTCTTATTGGTCCCCGTCTTACGAGCGGAAGCTAGGGTAAGAGAGCTCTGAGCAGGTTATTAAGCTGCTAGTGCGTAGTTTTCGTCGTTTGCGACTATTTTTTTGCGGCTTTTAACGTGGCCAACCGCCCCACGGCATGCACCTCAGACTTCAAAATTCCTGTCGAATCCTAAATCAGCCCCAAGTGTTATTTGCATAGTACCAGAAAAGCTTACCCTGTCTAGCACTGTGCGTTTAAGTGCTTAAAATTAACGCAAATTACTCTTCATAATTCGTGCTTTATCTCTCGCCCAATCTTTTTCTTTCATATCAGTACGTTTATCGTGCAGCTTTTTACCTTTCGCTACGCCAACTTTAATCTTCGCCCAAGAGCGAGACCAGTAAAGTGCGGTTGCGACAAGTGTCATGCCTTCACGGTTAATACGACCGATAAGGTTGTCGAGTTCTTTTCTCGACATCAGGAGTTTACGGATACGTGTTGGGTTCGCCACGATATGAGTACTCGCTTGAGTAAGCGGAGTAATCGTCATACCACTGATGAATGCTTCGCCATCTCGGATGTAAACGTAGCTTTCTGCGATATTGGTTTTGCCTTCACGTAGGGATTTTACTTCCCAGCCTTGTAGCTCAAGCCCCGCTTCTATCTCATCATCGATGAAATATTCGTGGCGAGCTTTCTTATTAAGCGCAATGGTATTGCTACCGGCTTTTGATTTTGATTTATTCTTTGCCATAATGGCCTCATTATACGGATTGCACCCTAGTTGGGGAATCCTTTTTATTTGCGCTCTGGCCCAATACAATTAAAATTGCAGTTTGTGTTAATGTAACGCTGTCTTTAACAGGAGTCTATATGCCAAAGGTTACTCGTTCAGCATTAGTGTCGTTTAGTGCCGACCAGATGTTCAGCTTGGTCAATGATGTTGCTCGTTATCACGAGTTTTTGCCAGGGTGTTCTGGTTCACGTGTGATCGAATCTTCAGATTCAACTATGGTAGCTTCGGTTGATGTCTCTAAAGCGGGTATCAGCAAAACATTTACCACATCGAATCGCTTAGCGGATGGTGCTGAGATTTTGATGGAGCTGGTGGACGGCCCGTTCAAAAAGCTGCAGGGTGGTTGGTACTTTACTCCGCTCGACGAGCAAGCTTGTAAGGTTGAACTTAAGCTAGAGTTTGAGTTCTCTAGCCGAATGATTGAAATGGCATTTGGTAAGATTTTCAATGAGCTGACGAGCAATATGGTCAGTGCTTTTACTCAACGCGCGAAACAGGTCTACTAAGCCATGACTATTGAATCGGATATGATCCACGTAGAGGTTGTCTTTGCACTTCCTCAAGAACAGCGTGTGTTTACTTTGGTAGTGAACAAGCACGCGACCGTTGAAGAGATCATTGCGCAGTCTGGCGTTTTGGAATTGTACCCAGAGATCGACTTAGCGAAAAATAAGGTTGGTGTATTCAGCCGCAACGTTAAGCTAGATGCGACGGTTCGTGATAAAGACCGTATCGAAATCTACCGTGCATTGTTGGCCGATCCAAAAGAGATTCGTCGTAAGCGTGCTGAACAAGCGAAAGTGGCCGCAGCTAAATCGTAACGCAAAACAAATTTAACTAAGAAGAGAGCTCGCTATATTGGCGAGCTTTTTTGTGGCTGTTAGTTAGACACAGCAGCTAATTTGTAGCAGATATTAAAAAACCTGCTCATGAGCAGGCTTTTGCGATTCTTGCTTTGTTGACTGATCGCGTTGTCTACGGGTAGCTTTATCAGCTAAGAGCTTTGTTGGCTGAAAGCTAGCGAAGGCTTTCGAAGAACTCATCACTGGCTTCAAAATCACCATTGATCGTTACTAGAGTGCCTGTGGCATCAAAGTTCACGACAAGGTTTTTCTGAATAGGGTCGTTGTGCCCTTTTTGATGGTGGTAAATGTAATACCACGTATCTGGGTAGCCATTTTCGATAAGCATAGGTGAGCCCATAACGTAACGAACTTGTGTTTTTGTCATGCCAAACTTGAGCTGGTCGACAGCTTCTTGTTCAACATAGTTACCCTGATTGATGTCAATTCGATAAACCAACTTCTCTAATAGAGAGCAACCGGTCAACATTGTTAGTGCAAGTGGAACTGCAACTAACCACTTTTTAATTCGCATAGTTTGAGATCTTTCTTCGCTAAAATACTGCCTGATAATAAACAAGCTCCAGCAAGAAGTAAAAAGCTCCTTGCGCTTTGAGCTTGTTATGACTGGCAATTTTGAATTAAGTTGCAAAATTGCCAAGATTTTTCGGTAAATTATCAGAAAGTTGCTGAATATGTAACCTAAGCTGCGATTAATAACTCTTTTGCGTTGGCAAGCGTCGATTCGGTAATTTGGCTGCCACCAAGCAGTCGAGCAAGCTCTGAAATGCGCTGTTGTTGATCCAAGGTGTGCATTTGAGTCTCAGTTTTACCTGATTTAGTGTTCTTAGCTACGAACAGTTGTTGGTGCCCGCAACCTGCCACTTGAGGTAAGTGCGTCACACACATCACCTGCGTAGATTCGCCCAGCTTACGTAGCATTTTTCCGACAACAGCCGCTGTTGGACCACTGATACCCACATCGACTTCATCGAAAATCAGGCTTGGTGTATCTACTTTTTGCGCTGTGATTACCTGAATCGCCAATGAGATTCGTGATAACTCGCCACCAGAAGCTACTTTAGCAATGGGCTGCATTGGCTGGCCTGGGTTGGTCGAAACAATGAAGGTCACGTTATCCATACCCAATGGAGAAGGGTGGGTGTTGGTGTTGTTCACTTCAATGGCAAACTGTGCTTTTTCCATGCTCAGTTCGTGCATGCTTTGCGTGATCAGTTTGTTTAGTTCTTTTGCGTAACGAGTTCGAGATTTATGAAGCTTCTCTGATTTAGCAACGAATGATTGGTATTGGTTTTCTACCTCGTTTGCCAATTCTTCCAACTTTTCATCAGAGCAATCAAGCGCTTCAACTTGTTGTAGTAAGTCTTGATGATGCTTATAAAGCTCTTCAGGCAACACGTGGTGTTTACGAGACATCGACATCACTTTTGAGAAACGTTCTTCAACATAAGCCATACGACCGGGATCGACATCAATGCTGTCTAGGTATGTTCTTAACTCGTTGTTGGTTTCTTCAATCTGAATAATCGCTTCAGAGAGTAAATTCGGTAATTCAGCCAACCTTTCATCGAGCTCAGCTAACTGAATTAAGGAGTTATTGGCCGATTGCAGAATACCAAGCGCATTAACTTCTTCGCCTTCATAAATAAGCTCGATAGCTTGCTGACAGGTTGTGGCCAGTTCTCCGCTATTGGAGAGGCGCTTATGCTCTTGTTCGAGGTCTTCATATTCTTCCTCCCCAATAGACAGCTCATTTAACTCTTTGATTTGGTATTCAAGAAGTTGTTTTTGAGCTTGGTTTTGCTGGCTATTTTCACGTAACTCTTTTAAGTGATTATCCGCTTGTCGCCATGCTTGGTAAGCGTTACGTGTCGACTTCAATAGGTTCAAGTGGCCTGCGTATTGATCAAGCATGGCCATTTGGTAGTCGCTCTTCATTAACTGATGATGAGCATGTTGACCATGAATGTTGATCAGCAGTTGGCCAAGTGATTTCAATTGCGAAAGAGGAACCGGGCTGCCGTTGATGAATGCGCGAGAGCGACCTTCTTTAGAGATAGTTCTGCGTAAGATGCACTCACTGCCATCAAGTAGTTCGTTGTCTTCTAACCAGCGGGTAGCGTGCAGATTGTTCTCAAGTAAAAAAGCGGCACTGACTTCGGTTTTTTCTTCACCCTGTCTAACCATTCCTGCATCTGATCGTCCTCCAAGACATAAGCCTAAAGCGTCGATAGCGATAGATTTACCTGCACCAGTTTCCCCGGTGATTGTTGTCATGCCTTTAGAGAGTTCTAGCTGTAAAGACTTAACAATAGCGAAATTATTAACACTTAAATGAGCCAGCATTTTTATTTACCTGTATAACTGAACAATACTGTATATAAGCTCAGTATATACTGTTTCTTTATACAGTAAAGTCGACAGGTGAAAATTTTTTGCGATAGCTCTCAGAATTGAACTTGTCTGTAGATCACTGAAAGCAATATAGATTCCCAACTCACTCGTTCCTCCCTCTTGGGAATGACTGTGTGATGGGTTGGCGTGAAGATATAGATGGTGGCTTTTAATCGGTAATAAAAAAGGCTGACGAATGTCGTCAGCCTTTCAAAATTATTCACTATTTACTTAAAACAGCTTACTCGACCAGCCTAGCTTGTTACGTAGGACATGGTAGTAATTGTAGTCTTTAGGGTGGATCAGCTTGAGCACATTTGGGCTTTGGTAAATGTGAATCTCATCGCCAGGAGAAACAGGCAGCGAGATTTGACCATCACAGCTCACTTCCTGAGTTCCGCGGTTATCAGGCGATACGATAAGCTTGATACGACGCTTGCCATCCACCACAAGTGGGCGACTTGAAAGGGTGTGCGGGAACATTGGTACTAGTGAGATAGCATTTAGGCTTGATGACAGGATAGGGCCGCCGCCAGAAAGCGAGTAGGCGGTAGAACCTGTCGGTGTTGAGACGATCAAGCCATCAGAACGCTGTGAGAAGGCGAAGCTGTCATCGATATATACTTCGAACTCGATCATGTGAGCAACTTGGCCGGGGTGAAGTACCGCTTCGTTGAGTGCCGCATTATGGCTTTTTATTTGGCCGTGACGGTGAATTTCTGTTTCAAGCAGGAAGCGTTCTTCTTCCATGAACTCGCCTTTGAGAACATCAGTAAGCGCACTCTGGAAATTTTCAGGGTTGAGGTCGGTAAGGAAACCAAGATTACCTCGGTTAACCCCAATCACTGAAATGTCGAAACGTGACAATATTCTAGCGGCACCGAGCATATTTCCGTCGCCACCGACCACAATGGCGAGATCGGCGCGCTTACCTAATTCAATCAGGCTAGAAAAATGTTCTTTTGGGATGTCGTCTAAAATAGTGGCGAGTCTGTCATCAACAAACACTTGATAACCCTCAGCACTTAACCACTGATAGAGCTCTCTATGAGTCTGAATTGCTTGCTGATCTCGAGGTTTACCGATAATGGCGATGACTTCAAATGGCTTTTTCATAACGTTTCCAAACGAATTAGGCTTGAATCAAAATTCTTCATCCCCATAATAAAGGCAAGTTGAACGTCTATGCGAGTGTTTTATATCAATTTGGGGCGCAAACACGCCTGTCACTTGCATTGAAAACGAATTCTGGAGATATCATGAGCAACGAAGAAAACAAAGTAACCGAAGAAGAGCTAGATCAGATCATCGCTGAAGCTGAGAAAGTTGAAGAAGCTGAGCTGAATGAAGACGCTGCTGATGAGCAGGAAGCAAAAATCGCTCAACTGGAAGCTGCACTGCTTTCTAGCGAATCTAAAGTGAAAGAGCAGCAAGATTCTGTTCTTCGCGCTAAAGCTGAAGTTGAAAACATGCGTCGCCGTAGCGAACAAGAAATTGATAAAGCGCGTAAATTCGCTTTGAACAAGTTTGCTGAAGGTCTGCTTCCTGTAATCGACAACCTAGAGCGTGCAATGCAAGCGGCAGACGCTGAAAACGAAGTGGTTAAGCCACTGTTTGAAGGTGTTGAACTAACGCACAAGACGTTCGTAGACACAGTTGCTAAGTTTGGTCTTAAAGAGATCAACCCTGAAGGTGAAGCGTTCAACCCTGAATTCCACCAAGCAATGTCTATCCAAGAAAGCCCAGATCACGAATCAAACACGGTTATGTTTGTAATGCAAAAAGGCTATGAACTAAACGGCCGTGTGGTTCGCCCAGCGATGGTTATGGTTGCTAAGTAATTACTTATTACGTTGCCAGCTGATTGATTAGCGCATTGACTGAGTAAGTCGTGGCGGCAAAATAAATCACTGGTTTACGTGAAATGAAAAGAGAGGCATATGCCTCTCTTTTTTTATGTCTATAGCTTGAGAGTCCACGTAAATAAGCATCAAAACCGTATTGAGAATGTCGTTCTTTTTATTTCATTTAGATCAGCGATTTAGAGTTTTGTGTTATGAAACTTGTTGTGAATGAGTAAATGTTTTGATGTCACATTTGTGATGTTTTTGTAAATAAACACTTTTAATTGTTATCTTTGTATGTAAAATCCACTGCCATATAGCGATTTTGATCGCATATATAACTATAAAAGTACAAATTTCAAACACAACAAACTGGAGAAGAACGATGGATAAATCGCTCTCAAGTAAAATTTTTGTAGGCTTGTTTGCTGGTCTACTTATTGGTACTGCTATTCAGTACCTATTCAGCGGTATTGCTATTTTTGATACGTATCTACTTGGTGCTGCAGAAGGTGCTGGTGGTATGTTCGTATCACTTATCAAGTTACTTGTAGTTCCTCTTGTATACGTATCTATTGTTTGCGGTATTGTTGAGCTAAAAGATATTCGTTCATTTGGTCGTCTTGGTGGTAAAACCTTTGGTCTTTACATTATTAACACCATCATCGCGATCTCAGCAGCGCTAACGATTGGTCTTATTTTCCAACCAGGTGCCGGTGCGAATCTAGCGGGTACGGTTTCTGAGACAATTGCGCTTACAACAACTGAAACACCAGACATCTTCTCTCTTGTTGTTAACATCGTTCCTAGTAACCCTGTAGAAGCGTTCGCAAGCGGCGACATGCTGCAAATCATCTTCATGGCAATTTTGACAGGTCTTGCTATTCAAGCGCTTGATTCTCGTGGTGGCCCAGCTATCAAGACATTCAAGATGGCTAACGAAATCATGATGAAGCTTATCGGCCTAGTAATGAGCTTGGCGCCTTACGGTGTATTTGCTCTGATGATTCAACTGGGCGCAACACTGGATGCAGACACGCTAATGTCAGTTGCTGGCTATGTGGCGCTTGTGGTTGCAATGCTAGTGTTCTGGATTTTCTTCTTCTACCCAATGATGGTTGGTTCATTCACTGGTATTTCTCCAAAGCAGTTCCTACGTGCAACGCGTGAGCAAGTTCTATTCTCACTATCTACAGCAAGTTCGAATGCAACAATCCCAGTAACTATGCGTACTCTTACTGACAAACTAAACGTATCTAAGTCAGTAGCAGGTTTCGGTGTACCACTAGGTGCAACAATGAACATGTCTGGTGTATCTATCTACATCGCACTGGCAACTATGTTCGTAGCAAACGCATTTGGTCAGCCAATCAACACTGCTGATATCTTCACTCTAGGTCTAACTATCCTGCTTCTTTCTATCGGTGCTGGTGGTGTTCCAGGTGGCGGTGTAGTAATGGTAGGTGTTCTATTGCACCAACTAGGTCTACCACCAGAAGGTCTAGCGATTGTTGCTGCTGTTGACCGTATCTGTGACATGTTCTGTACTTCTTCAAACGTAGTAGGTGATACAGCGGTGAACACTATCGTTGCTAAATCTGAAAACGAAATTGGCGTTGAAGCTAATGAAGAAGCTGAGCTACAGAAAGCAGAAGCTTAATTCAGAGACTCTTTCCGCTATAGATTTAATCTGAGCTGAAACCCTGAGTAGATAAACGGAGCCCAAGTGGCTCCGTTTTTTATTGGGTGAGAAGGTCACTTTATCTACTTTTACTCAACAAACGATAGTGCGGCCTTAATTGTTGTGTGTGGGAGCCTCTTTGAGAGCCCGTTTACAGAAACAAGACTTTGCTACAAGAAAGGATAGTCGAGGGTGAATAAACCCAGTTATGGGACTTATATAGGCGGTAATGATATGTATTCGTGCCTAATCATTCCTTTTATTAAAATAAATGTAAAAAAATCCATTTTCACCCTTGAAAAGGCTTCGTGAGCCCTTATCTATGGTGCATACGAAAGCAAATTACATTTGCACTTAAATTTTGTGTATTAGGGTTGAATCCCTGATTACCGCCCCCCACATATGTGGGTATAGCAAAAAACTAATATAGATTATATTTCGGAGATAGCCTGATGGGTCGAATCATTGGTATTGATTTAGGTACTACTAACTCTTGTGTTGCTGTTTTAGACGGCGACAAACCACGCGTACTAGAAAATGCTGAAGGCGAACGCACAACAGCATCGGTAATCGCATACACTGACGGCGAGACGCTAGTTGGTCAACCTGCGAAACGTCAAGCAGTTACTAACCCTCAAAACACGCTATACGCAATTAAGCGTCTAATCGGTCGTCGTTTTGAAGATGAAGAAGTTCAACGCGATATCGAAATCATGCCTTTTAACATTGTTAAAGCTGATAACGGTGATGCATGGGTTGAAGCGCAAGGCCAAAAAATGGCTGCTCCTCAAGTATCTGCTGAAGTTCTTAAGAAAATGAAGAAAACAGCTGAAGACTTCCTAGGCGAAGAAGTAACTGGCGCAGTTGTTACTGTTCCTGCTTACTTCAACGATGCTCAACGTCAAGCAACTAAAGATGCTGGCCGTATCGCTGGTCTAGATGTTAAACGTATCATCAACGAACCAACTGCTGCTGCTCTAGCTTACGGCCTAGACAAGCAAGGTGGTGATCGCACTATCGCTGTATACGATCTTGGTGGTGGTACATTCGATATCTCTATCATCGAAATCGATGAAGTAGAAGGCGAGAAAACTTTCGAAGTTCTTTCAACTAACGGTGACACTCACCTTGGTGGTGAAGATTTCGATAACCGCATGATCAACTACCTAGTAGATGAGTTCAAGAAAGAGCAAGGTATCGACCTTAAAGCTGATCCACTAGCAATGCAGCGTGTTAAAGAAGCAGCAGAAAAAGCGAAAATCGAGCTTTCTTCTACTACTCAAACTGACGTAAACCTACCTTACGTTACTGCTGATGCGACTGGTCCTAAGCACATGAACATCAAAGTGACTCGTGCGAAGCTTGAGTCTCTAGTTGAAGACCTAGTTCAACGTTCTCTTGAGCCACTAAAAGTAGCTCTAGCAGATGCTGACCTATCTGTAGGCGAAATCACTGACGTTATCCTAGTTGGTGGTCAAACTCGTATGCCTATGGTTCAAGCTAAAGTAACTGAATTCTTCGGTAAAGAGCCACGTAAAGACGTGAACCCTGACGAAGCTGTTGCAATGGGTGCTGCTGTTCAAGGTGGTGTACTAGCTGGTGACGTTAAAGACGTTCTACTACTAGACGTTACTCCTCTATCTTTCGGTATCGAAACGATGGGCGGCGTGATGACTAAGCTTATCGAGAAAAACACAACTATCCCTACTAAAGCGGATCAAGTGTTCTCTACAGCTGAAGACAACCAAAACGCAGTAACTATCCACGTTCTTCAAGGTGAGCGTAAGCAAGCGACTTACAACAAGTCTCTTGGTCAGTTCAACCTAGAAGGTATCCAACCAGCACCACGTGGCATGCCACAAATCGAAGTAACATTCGACCTAGATGCTGATGGTATCCTGAACGTATCTGCTAAAGATAAAGCAACAGGTAAAGAGCAGAAGATCACTATCCAAGCATCAGGCGGCCTGTCTGAGGAAGAGATCGAAGCAATGGTACAAGAAGCAGAAGCTAACAAAGAAGCGGACAAAAAGTTCGAAGAGCTAGTAACTGCACGTAACCAAGCTGACCAAATGATTCACGGCACTAAGAAGCAAGTAGAAGAAGCTGGTGAAGCTCTACCTGCAGACGAGAAAGCTAAAATCGAAGCAGCTATCACGGCACTAGAAGAAGTTAAGTCTGGTAACGACAAAGAAGCTATCGACGCTAAAGTTCAAGAACTTATGCAAGCAGCTCAGAAGCTAATGGAAATTGCTCAACAGAAAGCTCAAGCTGAACAAGCTGGTGCTGACGCTGGTGAACAACCTAAGCAAGACGACGATGTGGTAGACGCAGAGTTTGAAGAAGTTAAAGACGACAAAAAATAATTTCGTCGCAGAGTAGCCTGATTTCGTTGTCGGAAGTGCTCACCTACTAGCGTAGGCTCCGCGCTTCCTCCTAGAACTCAAGCTATCTGCTTAGAAATTTGTCTCGAAGACTTATTAATACGGGCGTCAGAGGTAACTCTCACGCCCGTAAATTTGTATTTAGACTTGTCGATCTAGATAATAGCTTTATTCGGCATTTCAGCCGGCAGAACTTTTATCTAGATTGATACACAGACTACTGAAGTGATCATTCGGTAGTAGCAATTATTTTGGTGACCTAGAACATGTCAAAACGTGATTTTTACGAAGTATTAGGCGTAAGCCGCGATGCATCAGAGCGCGATATTAAAAAAGCGTACAAACGCTTAGCGATGAAATTCCACCCGGACCGTAACCAGGGTGACGAGACCGCAGCAGATAAGTTTAAAGAAGTAAAAGTAGCGTACGAGATCCTAACTGACTCTCAAAAGAAAGCAGCTTACGACCAATACGGTCACGCAGCCTTTGAACAAGGTGGCATGGGCGGCGGTGGTGGTTTCGGCGGCGGTGGCCAAGGTGACTTCGGCGATATCTTCGGTGACGTATTTGGCGATATCTTCGGCGGCGGTCGTCGTGGTGGCGGTCAACAGCGCGCACAACGCGGTTCAGATCTACGTTACAACATGGAGCTTTCTCTAGAAGAAGCGGTTCGTGGTGTTTCTAAAGAAATCGAAGTACCAACTCTTGTCGAGTGTGATACTTGTGACGGTAGCGGCGCGAAAGCGGGCTCTTCTGCACAAACATGTGGCACTTGTCATGGCCACGGCCAAGTACAAATGCGCCAAGGTTTCTTTGCGGTTCAACAGACTTGTCCTACTTGTAATGGTAAAGGCAAGATCATCAAAGACCCATGTAACTCATGTCATGGTCAAGGTCGCAAACAGAAGACGAAAACACTTAACGTTAAGATCCCTGCTGGTGTTGATACTGGCGATCGTATTCGTCTATCTGGCGAAGGCGAAGCGGGAGAGCAAGGCGCTCCAGCTGGCGACCTGTACGTACAAGTACACGTAAAAGAACACAACATCTTTGAGCGTGACGGCAACAACCTTTACTGTGAGGTTCCAGTAAGCTTCTCAATGGCTGCTTTAGGCGGTGAAGTTGAAGTTCCAACACTGGATGGTCGTGTAAACCTTAAAGTGCCAGAAGAAACACAAACGGGCCGTATGTTCCGTATGCGTGGCAAAGGCGTGAAAGGCGTTCGTGGCGGCGGTGTGGGTGACCTAATCGTTAAGCTAGTGGTTGAGACTCCAGTTAAGCTAAGCTCTCGCCAAAAAGAACTACTGCGTGAATTCGAAGAAACATGTTGTGGCGAAGCGGCAAGTAAGCATAAGCCAAAATCTGAAGGTTTCTTTAGCGGCGTTAAAAACTTCTTCGATGACCTAACTAAGTAATCAATTCATTGATGTATTAGGTTATTGATACTTTAGGTTGTTGATAATATTAGAAAAGCCTGCTCATGTAGCAGGCTTTTTTGTGTCTGTAGGTTAGAGAAAAGAAGCTCATAGAGGAAAGAATTGAGGTTGCACAGATAAATTCTAGAGCCCTTTGGTGGTTGCTCTTGTTACTTCCAACACGCTTCTGGCTCTGAAACGCCAGAATGGTGTAGCTCCAAAATATCGGTCGTCGAATCTAAGCAATCATCGTTTGTTTGTGGTGAGAGTGGTTCAGCTTGAATTGAATAGGTGGAGCTACTCGCAGATATCGCTAGCGTGTACCGGCTAGTATCGGTATCACAAAACAAGCATGTCCCTCCTGAAATTATACTCTCTGCTGCCGATGCATAGTTCCCCGTGTACAAGGTCTCCATCTCCAGTTGCATCTTGGTCATATCGGCCATTGCTGTGACTCGATGCGCTTTGATGACATGGTTTGTATAACTTGGGTAAGCAATTGCACCGAGTATCCCCACGATAGCGACAGCGAGCAATAACTCGATCAATGTCATCCCTCTCATGCTTAAGTTGTTGCTGTTGCATATATTTTTTCGAATCATCGCGAGTAGTTTCCTTTCATAGCTCAGCCCATTCTTCTCCGGTGGTAGCATCGCTGCAAGATTAAATGCGGTTACGCATTGAGTTACATAGGAATTTGGGAAATGACTCGCGGGTTTACTTTGTTAGAGCTGTTAATAACGGTATCGGTACTGTCGATACTGATAGCGACGGCTGCCCCGAGTTTTAGTTCGGTTACTGAAACCGTCAAGATGCAGCGACTCGCCGGAGAGTTGAATGGTTTTCTCATTCAGGCCAAGTCTGAATCGGTCAAAAGGAATCAAGATCTGTGGGTACATTTCTCTATGGATAAAAATGAGGTGCAATCAACCGGAGAGTGGACTGTAAGGTTAAAGCCTACTGAAGACCTTTCTGGTGAAACGTTACTGATGTTGTCGGGTAAACCATTTCGAGATTTATCGTTTTCCCATAACTACACCGGCGCAAGAATCAGCTTTGAGAGTGTTAGAGGAAGGCCTTCCAGGGGGACAATTTATCTATTCCCTAATGGTACTTCCACTGATCGACTTTTGATCAAGCTATCTAGCCCGCCAGGACGAATTAAAGTATGCGGCGAGTCGAGCGCTCAGTATGGCTATTATGCGTGTTAAGCCGATAGTGGCAGCGCCTAACAAGCAACGAGGAACATCACTGATTGAATTGATGGTGGCCTCTGTGATTGGTGTGTTCGCGATTTCTATTATTGGCAGTGTGTTTATTACGGGGCAGAGAATCGCCAAAGATAAAGGCATCGAGCTATTACTGCTACAAAATCTAACCAGCACCATGCAGGTGATGAAAGAGGATATCCAACGAGCAGGCTACGATGGTTCAAACGGCGATTCCATAAAGCTATCCGGTGCGAGTAATGCTATCCAAGTGAGTGGCGCTATTGCGGTTGGTTTTGTTTACTTCCGAGAGGGCTCAAGCGCAAGTAAAGAACATCGAAATATCGTTTACAGAAAAAATGGAACCAAACTGCAAATATGTGAGAAGGGCACCACTGTATCGGAGGCAATTCCTACATTTCATGAGGTTACTGGATGTTACTCACTGTTCGATGACAACCTCATTGATGTTGATGAGTTCAGCATTAATTCCCAAGTATTGGAGCAGAATTCTATCAAGAGCACGCTCACTGATATCAGTATTACAGCGTCAATCCCAACCGCAGGTGTTTCCAAATCTGTTTCGGTTTCCGTTAAGCAGAGGAACTGGCAATGATGATATTTAGAAAGCAGCGTGGTGTGGTGACGTTATTGATTACGTCAGTGCTTTTAATTGGTGCTTTAGTGGTGACATTAGGCACGTATCGCAGTGTATTCCATCAAATTAAAGTCGCACAGAATGAAGTGCAGGGCAGACAAGAACACTGGCGATCGGAAGGAGGCTTAGAGTGTACCTACTCCTACTTACTTGAATTAGACAAGACAATTGCTGATATCAAAGACGCGAGTACTCGTCCTGCAGATTTTTCTGATTGGTGTTCTCCTTACGAAAATAAACCGCAGATCGAAATCTCGGATAGTGCAATTTCTAGCGCTTACATCGTAGCGTCATCCTCAAACGTACAGTCACTTTTTAAGACAATAAGAGAAAGATCTCAGCTCGGTAGTGGGGCGATTCAGTCTACTGGTCCTATCGAACTTATTGGAACTTTGAGCCTGAAGCCGACAGCCAAAGAAGACCCTTTAAGTGGCAATGAATATGAGTGTGTCAGTGTCTCTTTTGCTGATCTGTTCACCTATCAATATAACGAAACCCATAGTAATTCAGGACAGGCATTAGGGTTAGAGGTACTCGATCCTATTGCTGATGGTCCATTTTCTGGCTTCGATGGCATTTGCCATAGCGACTATAAAACAGCGATCCCTAAAGGCGTTTCTGGTAGCTCTTATTCGATCTATGCCCCTGATTATTATCAAGGAACCAATCCAGCGCCTTTTAAGAAGGACTTTAATCCGGATCCGAATATGAATCCCTTTTACACCTTTTTTGGTGTTGCTAAAACCGAGCAAAATATTGTCGACCTGTCACAAGATACGGATTTGTTTAAGCATGTTCAGCTATTGAATGCGACTGAGTGCGGCACTGAGATTATGGAGCACTTTACGGTAGGGCAAACCAAGGGGCTGTGGGTTGAAGGCAACTGCCATATTAATGCTGCGGTTGCGGCCACAATCAATCCATCACAGCTGTTGGTTGTGCAAGATGGTGTGTTGGCACTAAATGGAGCCATGGCTTACAACGGAGTGATTTATCATTTGGTCGATTATCAAAAGAGCCATGTAAAAACGCGTGTCGATGACTTTTGGAAGAACCTTTTGCCGAATAACGTATTTGCGCCTTTTATTAAAGACATAGATAACGCCAGTGTCGTCAAAAAAAGTGTCGGGATTCAGTTTGCATCTGGTTTGCCTTCTGGTGGCCTTATTTTTGATTCACCTGCAGGTGTGACGACCATTGTTGGTGACATGGACTTAGATTTTCGTGCGGATTCTAATCCGATTGATCTGCCTTCAACTTATCAGTGGAAGCGAGGATCATGGAATGATTTCTAAGAACTCAGGTTTTAGCTTGATAGAGGTTCTTATCTCTTTTCTGTTGATTGGCGTTGCCTCGTTAGGTCTGGTTAAATTGCAGGTCTACGCTGAACAAAAATCGGATTTTGCGCTCCACAGCGTAGAGGCGCTGCATTTTGCTGAAAGGCAGATGGAGTATTATCGAACTCGGGTATCTAATGCAAGTGGGGCGGTAGGTTTAATTCCTTTTTCGGAACTAAATCAGGCGAGTCACTGTCTCAATAGAGGCAGTTCAGATCCTTTATCCGGTTTGTCGGGTTCTGCCTATGCCATGACCTGTGAAGTGACTAATGCAGGCGGTGCTTTGTCCGATGCGTTAAAAAATATTACTGTCACAATTGCATGGCGAGATCGTATGAACCATGCGCAAAGTATTTACCTCGAAACTATGCTCTCCAAATACAGTGAGTTTGATTGACCTTCAAGCAAACGTTTACTGCATGCCAAGGCTAATGCCACTTCTTTTACTGATAATTTTCACTCCTCGGACATTGTTTGCGTGCTAGTTAAAACTCTGTATATGGAATGGTGTTTTTTGTGTTTTTATATTGTTGTGGTTGTATGGTATTTTTGCAAAATATGTCTCCATTTATGGAAAATTAGGTGGAATCTTGTGCTTTTTAACAACGACTTTAATAGAATATGTGCTGCACCAATAGGCCGTGGTCAAAACTTATATTAGGCCTAAACAAAACAACATCACATATGGAGTTACAATGAGTAACCAAGCCGTAAAAAAAGCACCATCGACTGAGAAGATCAGTGGTATGGACCGCTTTCTAAACTTCATTGAACGCGCCGGCAACAAAATTCCAGATCCAGCAATTCTGTTCTTCTGGGCTCTAGTTATTGTATGGGTAGCATCTGCACTTTTATCGAATCTTTCATTCGACTTAATCAACCCTCAAACGGGTGCTGCTCTTGAAGTAAACAACCTACTAACTGGTGAAGCACTTGCTAGCTTCCTAGCGAATATGGTTACCACGTTCACAGGCTTCGCACCTCTAGGTATCGTACTTGTTGCTATGCTAGGTGTAGGCGTTGCTGACTCTTCAGGCTTCATTACGACTGGCCTTAAGAAGATGCTTAACTTCACGCCAGCTAAGCTACTAACGCCAATGCTAATCCTTGTTGCTATCGTGTCTCACACAGCAGCAGATGCAGGTTACGTTCTAGTCATCCCTCTTGGCGGTATCATCTTCCACGCTGCGGGTCGTCACCCTCTAGCGGGTATTGCAGCAGCGTTTGCTGGTGTATCAGGTGGTTTCTCTGCGAACTTCATCCCTTCAGGTATTGACCCGTTACTAGCTGGTTTCACTCAAACAGCGGCAAACGTTCTTGACCCTGAATACGTGATTAACCCTCTAGCGAACATCTTCTTTACTGGCCTATCTTCAGTTCTTATTGTTGCTATCGGTTGGTACGTAACTGAGAAAATTATCGAGCCTCGTCTTGCTAATACGCCAGTTGATGAAGATGCAGAAGCGGCACCTGATCTTGGTACGTTCACTGCAATCGAATCTAAAGCATTCCGTTACGCTGGTTGGGCAATGGTTGCGGGTATTGGTCTGCTTATCGCGGCTCTAGTTCCTGAAAACTCAGCGCTTCGTTCACCTGAAGGTGAGCTAACAGCGTTCTCTGCTCCAGTTATGAAGTCTATCGTTCCTCTGATCTTCATCCTGTTCATCATTCCAGGTATCGTCTACGGCCGTGTAGCAGGTACTTTCAAGAACAGCAATGACGTAATCAAAGCAATGTCAGAGACAATGGCTACGATGGGCGCATACATTGTAATGTCGTTCTTCTGTGCACAGTTCCTATCTGCATTCGGTCAATCAAACATCGGTACAATGCTTGCGCTTTACGGTGCTGAAGGTCTGAAAGCGATGGACCTTCCTGGTGAAGCAACGGTTGTTGGTATGATTCTACTAACGGCTTCAGTTAACCTGCTTGTAGGTTCGGCTTCGGCTAAGTGGGCGCTTATCGGTCCAATCCTAGTTCCAATGCTAATGGTTGTGGGTATCTCTCCTGAGCTATCTCAAGCGGCTTACCGTGTAGGTGACTCAGTGTCTAACATCATCTCTCCACTAATGGTGTTCTTCCCACTGGTTGTTGTTTACTGTCAGCGCTACGTTAAGTCGACAGGTATCGGTACTCTAGCTTCTCTAATGATGCCATTCTCGATTGCCATGCTAATCGGTTGGTCTTTGTTCTTGCTAGCTTACTGGGCTCTTGGTATCCCACTAGGTATCCAAGCACCTTATACTTACACTATGTAAGATTGAACTAAGCGATATTAAGCTTTATTCATTGCTAAGCCCGCACCGAAATGTGCGGGCTTTTTTTTCGCTATCTTTTTCTATTTTTTTATATCCAAGACTTTTTATATCAAAAACTTTTTATATTCAAAATAAACGCACTCAGCTTATAATCCGGATTACGGCTAATTGTTGGCCGGTAAATTTAGGAAATCCAAGCCACATGAAAATTCTGCTTTTAGTAGGGTTAATTGTTTTAAATGGTCTGTTTGCCATGTCAGAGATTGCATTGGTAGCAGCAAAAAATAGTCGGCTGAAACGCTTAGCCGAAAAACACCGTTCCGCTCAGATTGCTCTTGAGCTCAAAGAAAACCCAACCCGCTTCCTCTCGACTATTCAAATCGGTATCACAGTAATTGGCCTGCTCAGCGGTATTGTGGGTGAGGCAACGCTATCGGCTCCCCTGGCCGTTCAACTTGAACTATGGGGACTCGATCCAACACAAGCGAATATCTTGTCTACTGCGGTTGTGGTGGTCGGTATTACTTATTTCGCCATCGTTGTCGGTGAGTTGGTACCAAAGCGTTTTGCTCAATCTCAAGCTGAAAACATTGCTGTGTTAGTCGCGCTGCCAATCTTCTGGTTATCTAAAATCGCGACGCCGTTTGTGTTTGCGCTGTCGGCTTCTACGGAAGGCATTCTCAAGTTGATGGGGCGAGGTGGTGACGAAGATAGCGTAACTGAAGATGATATCCATGCACTTGTGAAAGAGGGTTCTGAATCGGGTGTGATTGAACGCGGCGAACAAGAGATGATTCGTAATATCTTGCAGCTTGATGATCGCCTTGTGAGCTCTTTAATGACTCCGCGTCGAGACATCGACTTTTTGGATGTCGACCAACCAGTAGAGCAAATCTTAAAGAAACTACGTTCATCAAAGCACAGTGTGTTTCCATTGTGCCAAGATCACCTCAATAAAGTGGTGGGTACGGTGTCAGCCAAAGCCTTGCTGAATCAGGCAGGCAATCTAAGCATTCAAGTGATCATGGGGCTGTCTCGCTCACCGATCTATGTTCCAGAATCGATGAAAGCTCTGCGTTTACTTGGCTACTTTAAAGAGTCGGGTACTGAGATGGCATTCATTGTCGACGAGTATGGCGATGTTCAAGGTCTTGTGACTCATTACGATATTCTTGAGGCGATTGCTGGCGAACTATCGAATAACCCGAACGATCTTTGGACTGAGCAAGTGGAAGACGGTTTGCTGGTGGATGGATTGATTCCGATCAGTGAACTGAAAAACCGTTTAGAGCTGTCGGATTCTGAGGGTGAAAGCGAGAGCTTCCAAACGTTGAATGGCCTTGTGACTTGGCTAATAGGACGATTACCTGATGCAGGCGAGGTTGTTCAATACCAACAGTGGCAGTTTGAAATTATCTCTGTTGAGAACAATCGCATTGTGAGCATCAAAGCGACGCCAATAGCCGATAGCATAGAAGACGTTAATAGCTAACAGTTCGACCAACTAGCAAGCGGCAATCGTTCATTGTCTCTTGTTGTCTATTATCTCTTTATTGTTCATTATCACGAAGATTAGGTATGCTTCACCGCATACCTAATTTCGTTTTAATCCTTTGTTTTCTGGAGTTCCCTTTGTCAGACCATCAATTCACCCCTCAAGATGAAATCTTCATGCGACGCGCCATCGAGGTAGCTAAGCAAGCAGAGAGTGAGGGAGAGGTTCCTGTGGGTGCTATATTAGTGAAAGATGGGAAGATTATCTCTGAAGGGTGGAACCGTTCGATTGGCAGCCACGATGCAACGGCACACGCAGAAATTGAAACTTTGCGTAAAGCTGGTCAAACCTTAGAAAACTATCGGCTGCTTGATACCACTTTATACGTCACGCTCGAGCCTTGCCCAATGTGTGCTGGTGCCTTGTTACACAGCCGAGTAAAGCGCATTGTGTTTGGCGCTCCAGACTTAAAAGCGGGCGCTGCAGGTACAGTGTTGAATTTGTTTGAAAGTCAGGCCTCATACCACTATGCCGACGTTGAACATGGCTTGTTAGAGGAAGAGTGCCGTGAGCAATTGCAATCGTTTTTCAAGCGTCGTAGAAAAGAGATAAAAGAGAAGCGCAAGCAAGAACGTCTGCTGGAAGAGCAGCGTGTAGAAGCAGATATGAAGGCTGGTAACAAGAAGTAGCAGCGAGCTATCGGCACTCTCAATCGCACGAGTGCCAAGCAAACTGACTTGGTAATTACATTTACTCAGCAATCATCTGCATGAAAGCGCGATTGCGCCAAATGATCTTCTTCTTATTATTTGAAAGCATACGCTTACGACGGTTTGCAGCAACGGTCTTATCAAGGCGTTTCGATTTCAGTTTCTTCATCATTTCAATGATTTCCTATGTGTCGTCTGACTTTTTAGTTTGGACTAACGATTTAATTATAGTGTTATTCGTTTGTTTGGCCTGTCGCACACTTGGCTTACTTAGAATAGCTGTTCTAAGTAAGCCAGCATCGCAGTGCAGCAGAGCATAATCTTGATTGTGGTGTGCCGTTATAAGGTTCGATTGTTACTGCAATATGACACTCGAGATCTCACCATTATTTTCCTGCTTGCGTCCCTTATCCCGTAGCGACGAAAGAAGAGTCGAAAAAAGTAATAAAAAAGAGCAATGCTAGATGGCATTGCTCTTTTGGTTTTACTGCGAAGGCTCAGAACTGCTTACTGTCGATTGAGCTGCGCTGATACTTGATTCAGCACCTGAGGTTTCTAAAGGTGGGATCACCACCAAACCTTCAAGGCTTGCTTCTTGTTCTTTATTACGCTGATTTACATGGCCAATAATGCTCTGGTAATAGCGGCGAATGTTCTCAACGTAATTCCTTGCTTCATCACCACGCGCATAGCCGTATCGAGTTTGGCTGTAGTACTTCTTCTGTCTCAACAGAGGAAGTCGATCTTTTACATCACCCCAAGCGTCAGGGTTGCCGCCTTGTGCTTTGGTTAAGCGGCGAGCATCCATCATGTGACCGTAACCTACGTTATATGACGCGAGGGCAAACCAGATCTTTTCATGTTGAGTAATAGAGTCTGGAACTCGGTTAACGATACGGCGCAGGTACTCGACACCGCCTTGTACTGACTGTTTCGGGTCAAGACGATTGGTAACACCTACGCTCTTCGCGGTTGGCAGCGTCAACATCATCATGCCTCGAACACCAGTAGGAGAACGCGCGACTGGGTTCCAGTGTGACTCTTGGTATGCCAAAGCAGCAATCAAGCGCCAATCAAATTCTTGCGAGTATTGCTGAAATAGTGGTGACCATTTAGGTAGCTTGCTATCCAATGCGCGGATAAAGGCACGAGTATCAACGTAGTCAAAGGTACCAATGTGGCCGATGTATTTCTCTTCCAGTGAAGCCAGTTCACCAGACTGTTTAAGGTTACCGAAGAACTCAATCAGCAATGCATACAGACTCTCATCTTCTGAACGCTCTAAGTACCAAGAGATAGGTTGGTCTTCTGTTAGTTCAAAAGCCAAAGCTACATCAGGGTATAAACGCTGCGCCAACGAGAGCTCAATGGAGTCTGCAACGGTAAACAGTCGCTCTCCGGTTGATACTTCTTTTAGCAGGTCATTGATGTCCGCATTACCTACCGCATCGTAGATAAAGTCATCGTGTATGTTCTGAAGCTGTTTTAGTGTTGGTTCAAAGTGTGAGTCTTTCACCACAACTAAAGATGGCGTCAGTGTTTCATTTGATGCCGTTTCTTCTGATTCAGATTGTTCTTTTACAAATTCGGCCTGACGCTCGTTCTCAAACTTGATCAGTTGATCGAGGTTTCTTGGTCGCCATTGACCTTTCTTGTACACGACTTGTTGGCTTACATAGTAATAAGCAGGTGCGGCGCGATAAGCGCGTGTCAGGTTGTTATTTTGCGTTAAGCCAGTCGCGATAAGATCGATCTCACCTTTCTGCAGTGCAGGGAACAAGCCAGACAAACGGTAAGCGGGTTTAACCTCAAGCTTTACACCAAGCTCCTGCGCAAACTCACGAGCTAATTCGTAATCTAAGCCGGCTGGGCCATCAGGACCGATGTAATAAGAGAGTTGGTTATTTAGGGTGCCGACACGAAGAACGCCACGATCTCGTATCTGCTCAAGGACACTTTTAGGTTCAGATTCAATCTGACATCCAGCCAACCCAAATAGGGCGATGGTGAGCAGAAGGAACTTAGACGAAAAGATGAGCGTAAATTTAGGCATCAAAATGAAATCTCGAAAAGTGGAAGCCCCTTTATACCAAACCCCGCAAGGCTGGCAAAGCAGGTTTAATTAAACAGTTGTAAAAGTGGTGATAAATGCAGCAAAAGTACCATTTACGGAGAAAGATAAAAAAAATCACGCAAACGGTTGCTTTTGGTGTTACGTCACAAAAAGAAATGCTTTATAATGCGCTCGCATTGAAGAGGTGGAATCGGCATAGGTTTGGCAACCTTCGGGAATAGCTTCGAAGAAAACAGTTAGGTTGTTCCTATAAGCCACTGAATTTATTCCAATACTACCTTAATCAACTGCATAAGAGACGTAAGCACATGAGAATTTTGCGTGGCTCCCCAGCTCTATCTGAGTTTCGTGTTAACAAGCTTTTAGAGCTTTGTCGTGAATTAAGCTTACCTGTAACAGGTATTTACGCTGAGTTTGCCCACTTTGCTGATCTAACGGCAGACCTAGATGAGTCTGAAGTTGAGAAGCTAGAAAAGCTACTGACTTACGGTCCAACGATTGAAGAGCATGAACCTGAAGGTTTACTGCTGCTTGCAACGCCACGCCCGGGCACTATCTCGCCTTGGTCTTCAAAATCAACAGATATCGCACATAACTGTGGACTGGCTAAAGTGTCACGTCTAGAGCGCGGTACTGCTTTCTACATTGAAACCTCTGCTGAACTTTCTGAGCTTCAACTTGTTGAGCTGAAAGCAATCCTGCACGACCGTATGATGGAAGTCGTTTTCACTGACTTCGAATCAGCGGCGGCGCTTTTCACTGTTGCTGAGCCTGCTCCTTATGCGGAAGTTGACCTATTAGCTGGCGGACGTAAAGCGCTTGAAAAAGCAAACGTTACCCTAGGTCTTGCTCTTGCAGAAGATGAGATTGATTACCTTCTTGAAAGCTTCACTGAGAAGCTAGGTCGTAACCCGACTGACATCGAGCTAATGATGTTTGCACAAGCGAACTCAGAGCACTGTCGTCACAAGATCTTTAACGCTGACTGGACTATCGACGGCGTTAAGCAAGAAAAATCACTGTTTAAAATGATCAAAAATACGTTTGAAGTTACTCCTGATAACGTACTTTCTGCATATAAAGATAACGCAGCAGTTATGACTGGCTCTGAAGTCGGTCGTTTCTTCCCAGATCCAGAAACTCGTCAGTACAACTACCACCAAGAGAAAACACACATCTTGATGAAAGTTGAAACGCACAACCACCCAACGGCAATCTCTCCATGGCCGGGCGCATCTACAGGTTCAGGCGGTGAAATCCGTGATGAAGGCGCAACAGGTATTGGTGGTAAACCAAAAGCTGGTCTTGTGGCGTTCTCTGTATCTAACCTTAAGATCCCGAACTTCGTTCAACCTTGGGAAACTGACTTTGGCAAGCCAAGCCGTATCGTTACTGCTTTGGATATCATGCTTGAAGGTCCTCTTGGTGGCGCGGCATTCAACAACGAATTTGGTCGTCCAAACCTACTAGGTTACTTCCGTACTTACGAAGAGAAAGTAAACTCTCACGCAGGTGAAGAAGTACGCGGTTACCACAAGCCGATCATGCTAGCTGGTGGCCTAGGTAACATCCGTGATGAGCACGTTCAGAAGAAAGAGATCCCAGTAGGTGCAAGCCTAATTGTTCTGGGTGGCCCTGCAATGAACATCGGCCTTGGTGGCGGTGCGGCATCTTCAATGGACTCTGGTTCTTCTTCTGAAGATCTTGATTTCGCTTCTGTTCAACGTGAAAACCCAGAGATGGAACGTCGTTGTCAGGAAGTGATCGACCGTTGTTGGCAGCTAGGTGATGCGAACCCAATCGCATTCATCCACGATGTGGGCGCGGGCGGTATCTCAAATGCACTTCCTGAGCTAGTAGACGATGGCGAGCGTGGCGGTATCTTCAACCTACGTGACGTGCCAAACGATGAGCCGGGCATGAGCCCACTTGAGATCTGGTGTAACGAATCTCAAGAGCGTTACGTAATGGCGGTTGCTGACAAAGACATGGCAACGTTCGACGCTATTTGTAAGCGTGAGCGTGCACCTTACGCTGTGGTTGGTAAAGCAACGGAAGAGCGTGAACTTAAACTAGAAGATTCACACTTCGACAACACGCCAATCGATATGCCGATGGACATCCTATTAGGTAAAACACCTAAGATGCACCGTGACGCGAAAACGCTAAAAGCGAACAACCCAGCGATTGACCGCTCTGGTATCGAAATGAACGAAGCGGTTGACCGTGTTCTTCGCCTACCAACTGTCGCAGAGAAAACATTCCTAATCACGATCGGTGACCGCTCGGTAACTGGCCTTGTTGCTCGTGACCAAATGGTTGGCCCATGGCAGGTTCCTGTTGCTAACTGTGCGGTAACGGCAGCAAGTTACGACTCTTACCACGGTGAAGCGATGTCTCTTGGTGAGCGTACGCCAGTAGCTCTACTAGACTTCGGCGCATCGGCTCGTCTAGCCGTTGGTGAAGCAATCACAAACATTGCAGCGACTAACATCGGCGATATCAAACACATTAAACTGTCGGCTAACTGGATGTCACCTGCGGGTCACCCAGGTGAAGATGCAGGTCTTTACGAAGCGGTGAAAGCAGTGGGTGAAGAACTATGTCCAGCACTGGGTCTAACTATCCCTGTGGGTAAAGACTCAATGTCGATGAAGACGAAGTGGGAAGAGAATGGCGAGCAGAAAGAAGTAACGTCTCCGCTATCTCTTGTTATCACTGCGTTTGCACGTGTTGAAGATGTTCGTAAGACGATTACGCCTCAACTGCGCACTGACAAAGGTGATACTTCACTAGTTCTTATCGACCTAGGTAATGGCAAAAACCGTTTAGGTGCAACGGCACTAGCACAGGTTTACAAGCAGCTTGGTGATAAGCCAGCTGACGTAGACAACGCAGCACAGCTAAAAGGTTTCTACGAAGGCGTTCAAGCTCTAGTTGCGAACGACCAAGTTGTGGCTTACCACGATAAAGGCGATGGTGGTCTGTTCGTAACACTGGCTGAGATGGCGTTCGCAGGTCACTGTGGTGTTAATGTAAACATCGAAGCGCTTTTATCTGCATCAGAGAACAGTGAAGACACACTAGCAGCACTATTCAATGAAGAGCTAGGTGCGGTAATCCAGGTTCGTAACGACGACCTAGACGCTGTTCTTTCTACTCTTGCAGCAAACGGTCTAGAAGCGTGTTCACACGTAATCGGCTCTGTTGAAGCATCTGATGAGCTAGTGATTAAGTCTGGCGAGTCTGTAGTAGTTGAACGTAACCGTACGGAGCTACGTACTATCTGGGCTGAAACCACGCACAAGATGCAAGGTCTACGTGATAACCCAATATGTGCTGACCAAGAGCACGAAGCGAAGAAAGACAATTCAGACCCTGGTCTGAACGTGAAACTAAGCTTTGACGTAAACGAAGATATCGCAGCACCGTTCATCAACACAGGTGCTAAACCTAAGATGGCAATTCTACGTGAGCAGGGTGTTAACTCTCACGTTGAAATGGCAGCAGCATTCGACCGTGCAGGCTTCGAAGCAACTGATATTCACATGAGCGACATCCTAACGGGTCAAACGGTACTCGAAGAGTACAACGGCCTTGTGGCTTGTGGTGGTTTCTCTTACGGTGATGTACTGGGCGCTGGTGAAGGTTGGGCTAAATCAGTTCTGTTTAACGATTCTACTCGTGACCAATTTGAAAACTTCTTCAAACGTGAAGATACTTTCTCTCTAGGTGTATGTAACGGTTGTCAGATGTTGTCTAACCTGCGTGAACTTATCCCTGGAGCTGAATACTGGCCACGTTTCGTTCGCAATGAGTCTGAGCGTTTTGAAGCACGTTTCAGCCTCGTTGAAGTTCAGAAGTCAGATTCTGTATTCTTCAACGGCATGGAAGGTTCTCGTATGCCAATCGCAGTTTCTCACGGTGAGGGCCGCGTAGAAGTGCGTGACAACGACCACCTAAACGCGATTGAGAACTCAGGTACGGTTGCACTACGTTACGTTGATAACAACGGTAACCAAACGCAGCAATACCCGAACAACCCGAATGGTTCGCCAAACGCTATCACTGGTTTAACGACTACAGACGGCCGTGTGACTATCATGATGCCGCACCCAGAGCGTGTATTCCGTACGGTTGCAAACTCTTGGTCTCCGGAAGGTTGGGGCGAGAATGGCGCTTGGATGCGTATGTTCCAAAACGCACGTAAGAATGTGGGTTAACCACTCTCTTACAGGCCGCATTAATCTAGGCTAGGTTAAGCAAAAATGAAAAGCGCAGATCGAAAGGTCTGCGCTTTTTTATTTCTCAAAATTTAGGAACCAGAGCGAAGAAATTAATGGTTGCAGTTTGCTGTTCTAAAAATCTCCACTACGCTAAATGTTATGGAATCAATTTGTTAGGCCATCAAATTCTGCATTTATGCAGAGAGTATCGTTTGGCTATGCAAAAAATTGAATCAATCATCGTGGCATAAGAGGGAACTATGAAAACAACAATCACAAAAGCAGTAGCAGTGGCAGCGATTGTCATGTCGTTAGCTGGATGTGTCGGTAGCAACGCCGTTACTGGTAAATTAATGAAGTTCAACGTTGAGGTTGTAGACAACCGCTACGCTCGTGCGGGTGTCAACTTCTTGCTTGCTCCGGTTTACGCACTCACCACCGCAGCCGATTACATTGTCTTTAACTCAATCGAATTCTGGGCGGGTAAAAACCCACTCACAGGCGCACCTCACATCTTTGATAGCAAAGTCGATACCATGATTGATGTGAATGACAGCCTTGATGATTCACTAAAAGAAGCCCCACTTGGTTTCAATAATCGTCAGATCGAATGGGGTGAGATGCAGCAAATTGATGAGAACACGATTCGTATGGACATCACTTATAACGATGGTCAGAAAGCCGTTCTGACTGGTGTTCGTGATGGCGACAAGGTCAGCTACTACATGGATGGTACGCTAGTATCAGAAACCTCTATTCAAGCGCTTGAACAGCTAGCCGCAGAGAAAGCGTAATCCTTCTAGTAATATACCAATAAAATAAAAGCCGCTGGATTCAACTCCAGCGGCTTCGTATTTTCTAGCATCTAGCATCTAGCATCTAGCGCTTAGATTAGTTGTTGCTGTGTAGCTCGCTGTTCAGTTCAACAGCAGACTTGTTCGCTAGACATTCAATTTGACCAGTGATCGAGTTGCGACGGAACAGAAGGTCAGAAACGCCAGCTAGGTCGCGAGCTTTAATGATTTCTACTTCGTTGCCTTCTTTATCTAGCATGCGAACTTTCGTACCAGCAGTCACATATAGGCCAGACTCAACAGTACAGCGGTCGCCCATTGGGAAGCCAAGACCCGCGTTTGCGCCTAGTAGGCAGTTTTCGCCGATAGAGATAACCATAGTACCGCCACCAGACAAAGTACCCATGATAGAAGCGCCGCCGCCGATGTCTGAACCGTTACCTACAACAACACCTGCAGAGATACGACCTTCAACCATGCTTACGCCAGTTGTACCTGCATTGAAGTTGATGAAACCTTCATGCATTACTGTTGTGCCTTCACCCACATGTGCGCCTAGACGAACACGAGAAGTATCAGCAATACGAATACCTGTAGGTACCACGTAATCAACCATTTTAGGGAACTTGTCGACACAATCTACAGATAGGGCACGACCAGCAAGGCGAGCTTCGATTTGACGCTCAGCCAGCTCAGGAAGGTCGATTGGACCCTCGTTTGTCCATGCGATGTTGTGCAGTAGACCGAAGATGCCGTCTAGTACTGTACCGTGTGGTTGAACTAGGCGGTTAGAGATGAGTTGCAGTTTTAGGAAGCCTTCAGCAATAGATGTTGGCTTCTCGTCTGTCGCAAGAACAACAAGAACAAGTGGCTGTTCAGATGCTGCTGCTTTTTCTGCGAAAGATGCGTTAGCTGCATCATCGTTTGCTGCGAATGCTTTCGCGAGTTCTGCGCTTTGTGCTGCAGAGATTTCGATAGCTTGGTTGCCTTCAGAGTAACCTGATACTTCTGCCACAGCGGCTACAAGAGCATCGCTTGGGTTTAGAAGTGGGTTAGGGAAGAACGCTTCAATGATTTTATTGTCGCGATTTTTGGTTGCCGTACCGAAGGCTAGTGAAAAGTAAGCCATGTTGAATCTCCATGTGTTGAGTCTTGATTTTGCTATTCCAAAACAACGGCTCGAATAACAAGCGCTGCCGCTAGCAAAGTTAATTTAATTGCGTTCATCATAAAGAGAGCGCCCTCGTTATGAAAGGGCGCATTGGGATAAAGTCTGTAAAATGATATTGCTTGTCTTTCTGGCGATAGTTTTCATTATCCGGATACTGCACCATGTTCTTAATGCTACGGCGTTTTATTCAACCACTCAGTATGCTTTCATTTCTATATCCGTCACTCATATTCAACTCACCTTGTTGTTAGCAGTATCAATAGGCTGAGTCACACTTTCTTTATAAATTTATGTTAATTATCAGAATTATTCGACTTCTGTTGATTAATCGCTTGTGCCTACAGTCCGAGTAAATACTCAAATTTTCAGCTGCGTAATTAAGATGAAGATCACTATAACCCTATATTAATTAAGTATATTTCCAGCCATAACGACATTAAAACGATTAATAAAGGATCTTCTATGAATTTTACTAAGTCTTTACTGGTGCTCTCTATCGGCGTAGCGATGGTTGGCTGTGGCTCGGACAATGATGATACGGCAGTGACATGTGATACTGCGGCTTCTTGTACCAAGTTTACCGTTTTACATACCAATGATAACCACGGTCGTTTTTGGGAGAATAGTAAGGGTGAGTACGGAATGGCTGCTCGCAAGACTTTGATCGATAGCATTCGTGCAGAAGTCACTCAAAACGGTGGTGAAACCATTCTATTGTCTGGTGGTGATATTAATACCGGTGTGCCTGAGTCTGATATGCAGGACGCGGTACCAGATTTTGTTGGTATGAACCTTCTTGGTTACGACGCAATGGCATTAGGTAATCATGAGTTCGACAATAGCTTAGATGTGCTAGAGATGCAGGCTGAACTGGCTGATTTCCCAATGCTAGCGGCGAATATTTATATCAAAGATGGAGACACAGTTACTGATGAACGCCTTTTCTCTCCATACAAAGTATTCACTATTAATGGGTTAAAGGTTGCGGTTATTGGCCTGACAACTAAAGATACGGCTAAATTAGTTAATCCTGACAACGTCGCGACAATTCACTTTGCCGACCCACAAGTTGAAATTAAAAAAGCCATAAAAGAAATCGAGGCCAATGAAACGGTTGACCTGATTTTTGCTACCACGCATATGGGGCATTACGCCGATGGTCAACATGGTAGTGAAGCTCCTGGTGATGTGTTACTTGCTCGTTCACTGAAGGAAGGGCAATTGGATGCCATTATTGGCGGGCACTCCCAAAACCCTGTCTGTATGGAAGGCAATGAATACGCAGACTTTAATCCGGGAGATGATTGTAAGCCAGATCAGCAAAATGGTACTTACATCATGCAAGCTCATGAATGGGGTAAGTATGTAGGCAGAGCTGACTTTGAGTTTTATGACGGTAAACTGCATTTAGCGAAGTACGACTTAGTGCCGGTGAACTTGAAAGAGAAAGACGAAAATGGTGATTATCAGTTTATCCAAGCTGAAATTGAACCCAACGCAACAGTTATTGCTACCCTTTCCGCGTATCAGCAACAAGGCCAAGAGTTGCTTGATGAAATTATTTCAAACACCGATGCGAAGCTTGAAGGTGATCGTAATGTTGTTCGATCTGAGCAAACCAATCTTGGTCATTTGTTAGGTGAAGCATACCGTACTTACGACTTAGTGAATGCTGACTTCGGTGTTATGAATTCTGGTGGTGTTCGTGATTCTATTCAGGCGGGAGATGTTACATATCGTGACGTGCTGACTGTGCAACCTTTCGGAAATTTCGTGACTAAAGCAACGATGACTGGGGCTGAGGTGAAAGCGTACTTAGATGTTGTTGCGACTATGACTGCAGGCTCAGGCGCTTACGCTCAATTGGATAATATTAGTTTAACTGTAGACTGTGATTTGGGTGATGTGACCATTCGTGACATCAACGGCAAAGGCTTTGACTTAGCGGACACCTACACGTTCTCCGTGATAAGTTTCAGTGCTGCTGGTGGTGATGACTACCCAGTAATTGATGTTGAATCGACGCAGTTAACGGATGCCTCAGTGCTACGCGAGTTCTTTGTTAAGAACCCCGATGTCACTGCAGCGAATTATGCACCAGTGGATGGTGATCTAATCTACATGAGTAATGGTTCAGAAGTAAAAGGCTGCCCTGCGAACTAATTTATAACTCATAAACAAAAACGACAAAGAAAATAGCCAGCAAATAGTTGGCTATTTTTGTATTAGATTTTCGTAGTTTGAGCTTAAACAAACAGCGCCTTGTAAGCCTGTTCTATCCCCTCAATCAGCATCTGCATACCGATAACGGCGAGTATCAACCCCATCATTCGTGTAATTACATTCAATGCGCTTGGTCCAACTGCTTTAACGAAGCGCTCGCCGAATACAAATAAGACATAGGTTAGGGTGCAGAGGAGGCCAAATGCCACAATGGTAATGATGGTCTCGTAAATCCCCTCTGTGCTGGCAAAGTTCATCGCAGTGGCAATGGTGCCGGGGCCTGCCAGAATTGGCATGGCTAAAGGTGATACTGCGATGCTTAGCGCCGCGTCTCGTTGGGCGTCTGAGTTGACTTTCTCCTTCGCTTTGGCGTGTGTTGAGTCACCTTGCAGCATGTGGAAGCCAATCAAAAAGACCAGAATACCGCCTGTGATGCGCAGTGCATACAGTGTGATACCAAAGAGATCAAAGATCAGTTTGCCAGAGAGCGCAAAAGTACTGACGATGATGAATGCGATAAACACTGAACGGAAGGCGATGGATTTGACCGTTTCTCTGTCATTGTCACCGGTTAATCCAAGAAAGATCGGAGTGTTGGCGATAGGGTTCATTATGGCAAAAAAGCCCATGAACACGGTAATGGTATGAATGATGAGCTCTTTCATATTAATCCTTTGAAAATATGCAGTTAAATGCGACAGCTGAATGTCTTTAATCTTAGATACAAATAATTATTAGAAATAGATAGTAGATGAAGTGTGAATAAAAAACAGCCAGCATAAGGCTGGCTGTTTGGTTTTAGTGATAGGTGTAGAGTTTTGGTCGTCTGTTACTGCTTGTTTCTCAGTTAACGGATTCTATTCTATGAATAGATCGTGGTGCTTGATGTTGCCGTTATGCGTTTTGAGATTCGCTTACTGCCACAGCTAATGCAACTGTCGCACCGACCATTGGGTTGTTACCCATACCGATGAAGCCCATCATTGCCACGTGAGACGGAACAGAAGAGCTACCGGCGAACTGAGCATCAGCGTGCATTCTGCCCATGGTATCTGTCATGCCGTAAGACGCTGGGCCTGCTGCTACGTTATCTGGGTGCAATGTACGGCCGGTACCGCCGCCTGAAGCAACTGAGAAGTAAGGTAAACCTTGGCGAGTACGTTCTGCTTTGTAGATACCTGCAACAGGGTGTTGGAAGCGAGTTGGGTTAGTTGAGTTACCCGTAATACTTACATCCACTTCTTCTCTGTGCATAATTGCCACGCCTTCTCGTACATCATCAGCGCCGTAACACAAGATCTCTCCGCGAGGGCCTTGTGAGAAGCGGCGACGTTCTGTTTCAACAAGCTCGCCTGTTTGGTAATCGTATTGAGTGCGAACATAGGTAAAACCATTGATGCGAGAGATTAAGTAAGCCGCATCTTTACCTAGACCATTTAAGATCACTTTCAATGGGTTTTGACGTGATTTGTTGACGTTGAGTGCAATTTTAATCGCACCTTCTGCAGCAGCAAAAGATTCATGGCCCGCAAGGAAAGCAAAACAGTGACTTTCTTCATTTAGAAGACGAGCTGCTAGCGCGCCATGCCCAATACCAACTTGGCGTTGCTCAGCAACACTGCCAGGTTTGGTGAATGCTTGAAGGCCTTCACCAATGATATTCGCAGCTTGCTCAGCGTTGCTTGCTTTGCGGAATAGAGCTAGTGCTGAACCAAGGATATAAGCATCGGCAGCACTTTCAAAAGCAATAGGTTGGGTGTCCATCACCATGGCTTTTGGATCAACGTTGTGGGCTTTACAATATTGGTTCGCTTGCTCCAAAGAGTCGAAGTTCATCTCTGCCAATACGCGAGTTACTGATTCATTAAATTGAGTGTTCATCATATCTTTCCTCTAAATTGGCAAAAATTATTGTTGGCGTGGATTAATGGTGGTTACAGCTTCATCGAAGCGACCGTAAGTCCCCGTCGCAAGGTCAGCAGCTTCATTGGCTGGTACACCTTGATTAATCGCCTTCATCATTTTTCCGAGGTTGAGATACTCGTAGCCAATCACTTCGCTGTGATCATCAAGTGCAAGCTTGGTCACGTAACCTTCTGCAAGCTCTAGGTAACGAACGCCTTTCGCTGAGGTTGAGTAGCTAGTACCTACTTGGCTGCGCTGTGTTTGACCTAGGTCTTCTAATGCGGCGCCAATTTCTAGGCCGCCTTCAGAGAATGCAGACTGAGTTCGACCGTAAACAAACTGCAGGAAGATTTCGCGCATCGCTACGTTGATCGCATCGCACACCAAGTCTGTATTGAGTGCTTCGAGAATGGTTTTTCCAGTGAGGATTTCGGCTGCCATCGCGGCTGATTGAGTCATGCCTGAACAACCAATCGTTTCGATTAGCGCTTCTTCGATGATGCCGCTTTTTACGTTAAGTGTCAGTTTGGCTGCACCTTGTTGTGGTGCACAAGTGCCCACGCCATGGCTTAAGCCAGAAATAGCGATGACATCTTTTGGGCTAACCATTGCGCCTTCAACTGGAATTGGCGCTGAATTGTGCAGATCACCCCTTTGAATAGGGCACATGGATTGAATTTCTGAAGAGTAATGCATAATGTTTTCTCACTAATAAAGTCGTAATGACCTAGGGCGTTGAGAAAACAGGACGTGTTGGAAGAGGTGCGGCTAATTCACTACAGATCTTGAGTATCGATAATCCAAAGGCTCATGAAGCTCGGTCTTAATAGACTAAGTCCATTTCAAAATGGAGGAATAGCGATACACCCAACAGTATTACCTGTTTTCGATTCTGTAGGAGTCATTAGCACGGTTCAAAAGAACGGGCGGTTGAAGCAAAAGCTTAGGTGGAACCCCATCACCTGATGGCTATAGATTAGATCTTCATCACACTTTTGTGTAAGCGAATGTTTAGAGCGATTTCGACTATAAACAGAGTTCATTATATTTCGATAAGCATAAAAAAACGCCAATAACGGACTCTGATTAGAGGTGTCATTGACGTTTTTTAGAGAACTCCAGCTAGTTACGCTGCATCTTCTTCTGCGTCTTCAACAGCTTCAAGCTTCTTAGCTTTTTTCGGAGCTGGCTTACGCTTAGCACCTAATGCGTAAAGAACTTCTTCTTTGTTCTTTGCTAGGTACATTGCAAGTTCTTCTTGCTTGCCTTCATCTTCAACTAAATCGCTTTTGCCTAAAAGTTCAAAAAGCTCATCAGCCATATCCAGCATTTTGTCGTATGCGTCGGCTTCGGCTTTAGAGGTAAAAGTCATTTTCTCTTCTCCGTTGCGTTCCACCACGTACTTGACGATAACAGCCATGGTTAATCCTCTAAGTTTGATAAATTTTACTGGCTTTTTATACAGTTTCTGATGTTAAAAGTCCAGTTGGAGCCCTAACAATGCGGCCTCAATCTTGATGTGTAGCCCAGTCTTCACAATAACTCATGAAAGATTTCAGTAGTGGGCTCTGGTATTTGTCCTTGTGTACCAGCATCCAGAAACGTCGTTTCATGTCGAGTGGCACATCGAGCGCTTTCACTCGGCCTGAATCAATCGCTCGTTGCGCCGCCAATCGTGATAAACAAGCGAATCCAAGATTGGCTGAAACTGAATTGATGATCGCTTCAGTGGTGTTGAGTTCAAAGGATTCATACCAATGTTCGATGCGAGGCGCAACGGCACGAAGGAAAAACTCGCGGGTCCCTGAGCCTGATTCACGTAGAATCCAGTGACTATCTTCCAAATCGCTTAAAGTCACTTTTTCTTTTGAAACGAGAGGATGTTGATTACTAACAATAATACACATTTCATCGCTGCTAAACTGACTCGAAATGAGTTCAGGGTGTAATGTTTTTCCTTCAATTAGCGCGATATCAAGTTCATAATCCACCAACTTTTGGCAGATCAGGGCACTGTTTGAAATGAACAAGCTTTGATCCTGATGCTGAGTTCGTTCACGAAAGCCAGATAGAATAAATGGCGCAACCTGATTACCTATTGTGTCACTCGCGCCTACCTTTAGATTGCCACTTAAGGGCTGGTCGTCACGGAACAAAACATCAATACCAGCAGCACGATGTAATATCTCATCGGCCAATGGGAGCAACTTATGCCCTTCTTGGTTGAGAATTAATCGGTTGTTGACCCGGTCAAATAGAGAGTGACCGAGTTGTTTCTCCATTTCGCCTAGTGCCATGCTGACCGCAGCTTTAGACAAAAACAGCGCTTCTGATGCGGCGGTAAGCGTCGAATGCTGGGTAATGGTGACAAACACTTTGAGTTGTTTAATTGAAATATTAGCCATCAGATCCCTAGTTTTACTCTGCTGGTGAAAATGGGTTATGTTCAGTATTGATGAACACTTGTTATATATAATTGGATATTGTTTAACGAAGCGCAAGCGTATTATGGCTTCAACAAGCTGATGAGTTCACAAGTTTAGTGAATTAAGTTTAAGAGAGGCTGACATGATTCAACGTATTAAATATAGATTAACAGGAGCTCCAACACCCATGGCAGGGTTAGCACTAGCAATCGCAAGCTTAGGCTGGTGCTGGGATGGAGTTTTAGTCGCACAAGGTATTTTGCACACTCCAGGCTTAGTCCAGTGGATCAGTGCAGGTATTGCAGCGGTATTGCTTCTTGTTTTAGCTGTGAAATTTTTGATTCATGGCCACCTATTGCGTGAAGATCTTGCTCATCCTGTTGTCGGCAGTGTGGTACCAACATTTGCGATGGGGTGCATGGTGGTGTCAGCGTCTTTGGCGCCAATCTCTCAATTCTTACAAGAAGCTATGTGGTTGGCTTCTGTGGCTTTGCACGTTGTGTTTCTAATGAGCTTTTTGTACCACAGAGCTAAAAACTTTGAGATTCACCACATGGTACCAAGCTGGTTTGTGCCACCGATCGGTATTATCGTCGCTGACGTTTCTTTCTCTGGTAATCCAGTTTTAGAGCCAGTAGCTAACGCGACTTTGGTATTCGGCTTATTGGTTTACGCAGTAATGCTACCAATAATGGTTTACCGCTTGATCTTCTCTCACGAAGTGCCAGATGCGGCAAAACCAACGATTGCGATTATGGCAGCACCGGCAAGCCTATCTTTGGCGGGTTATCTAACAGTGACAGCAAGCCCTTCACCAGTGATTATTGGTTTGCTATTTGGTATTGCAGTGTTGATGACGTTCATTATCTATATGGCGTTTTTCAAACTACTTCGTCTGCCATTCAGCCCTGGTTATGCAGCGTTTACCTTCCCAATCGTGATTGGTGCAACAGCCTTGTTTAAACTGGCTGCGTGGATGCAAGCACAAGGTATTGAAGCGCATTACATCAATCAAGTGTTTGGCCTAGCGTATCTTGAATTGATTGTGGCTACATTGGTAGTGGGTTATGTCGCTGTTCGTTACTACATGAACTACAAACCTCATCGTGTTTTAGGCGCGGTAGCGGGTAGATTGTAAGAGGCGATAGTTCAAAAGATAAACGAAGCTTAAGTTTTCCGTATTTCATAAGCTTATATTGCTCATCCAAACTTAGCACTTATGCTAATCTGGCTTTATATTGTGGCAAGATTAGCGTGAGTGCACTTTGTTTACTGTTTACCATTCCAATAAAGTTGATACTTTAAAAATTCTTCTCGTTCACTTAATCAAAAGTGACCCTTTAGCCAATCCCTTCGAAAAAGAGCAGATTCTGGTTCAGAGCCCGGGTATGTCTCAGTGGCTTAAGATGGAACTCGCCAAAGAATTTGGCGTAGCAGCAAATATCGATTTCCCACTCCCAGCAACCTTCATTTGGGATATGTTTACCCAAGTGCTTCCTGATGTGCCTAAGCGCAGTGCTTTTAACAAAGAAGCGATGACGTGGAAGCTGATGAGTTTGCTACCCGCTAAGCTTGACCACCCTGATTTCTTACCCTTACAACGCTATCTTGAAAACGACGAAGATGATTCGAAGCTGTATCAATTGGCTGAGAAGATTGCCGATATCTTCGATGGATACTTGGTATATCGTCCTGAGTGGATGGCGATGTGGGAAGCGGGCGAGCCCGTTACAGAATTGATTGATGGTGAAGGGCAGCAAGAACACCCTTGGCAGCCAATTTTGTGGAAGGCACTCTACGAGCAAACCCTGTCTCAAGGCCAATCGAAATATCACCGTGGTAACCTGTACCACGACTTCATTGAAGCGCTAGCCAACCAACAAGGTCAGCTACAACGCTTGCCGAAACGTCTGTTTGTGTTTGGTATATCGTCGCTGCCTCCTCGTTACATGGATGCCTTGAAAGCGCTGGGTGAGCAGATTGATGTTCACCTGATGTTTACCAATCCAAGTAAGCCTTATTGGGGAGACATCAAAAGCCTTAAAGACTTAGCAAGGTTTGAGGCTAAGCAACGTAAAAAGCTCGCTTTGTCTAACAATATGCTCTCATCAGCTGGCTCTTCTTCCCTTATGGAAGGGGGAAAATATGAAGTGCATGATGAACTACATATTGATAATGCCATTGGAAATAACTTGTTAGCTTCGATGGGAAAATTAGGTCGCGACAACTTACTTTTGCTTTCTGAGGGAGATACTGAGGAGTATCAATTTTTTATTGATGTAGAGCGAAATGGCTTACTGCATCAAATTCAAAGAGATATCCTTGAGTTGGAAGAGCATCGCAATGATGAAATTTTAGACTCCAGCAACCACAAACAGGTGGTTGAGCTGGGCGATCGCTCGTTGACGGTACACGCTTGTCACAGCCCTATGCGTGAGGTTGAAGTTCTTCATGATCAGTTGTTAGCAATGTTTGACGCTGACCCGACATTAAAGCCACGCGACATCATCGTGATGGTGGCAGACATCAATGCCTACAGCCCTGCGATTCAGGCGGTATTCGGTAATGCTCCGGGGGAACGTTATATCCCTTACTCGATCTCGGATCGAACGGCAGACCAAGAGAGCCCAATTCTGACCGCGTTCATGCAGCTGGTAGCGCTACCGAACACGCGTTGTTTAGCGTCTGAGCTGCTAGAGCTACTAGAAATCCCAGCGATGATGGCACGCTTTGGTATTGATGAATTTCAATTTGAGCAAGCTAAGCAGTGGGTTGAAGAAGCGGGGATCCGTTGGGGCGTTGACTCGTCTACTGCAACCGAGTTCGACTTACCTGCTACTGAGCAAAATACCTGGCTATTTGGTATCCAGCGAATGTTATTGGGTTATGCGATGTCGGATTCTGCGGGCCTGTTTGAAACCGAACACTCTCCAATTGCAGCTTATAACGAAGTTCAGGGCATTAACGCTGAACTTGCAGGTAAGTTAGCGCACTTTATTGACCGTATTGCCCATTACCGTCAACGCCTTACTGAGACGCAATCCATCGATATGTGGCGTGAAACCTTGCTGCAAATGATTGACGATTTCTTCGCCGTTGAGCTAGAAGGCGAGGTGGTACTTAAGTCGATTCGCGATGCGCTTTCTCAATTGAATGAACAGCTTGATGATGCCTTGTACGAACAAGAGTTATCGCCAAGCATCATTTATCAGTATTTAAATAATAAACTGTCGGGCGCGCGTATCAGTCAGCGTTTCTTAGCGGGGCAAGTTAACTTCTGTACCCTGATGCCGATGCGTTCTATCCCGTTCAAAACCGTTTGTCTATTAGGCATGAATGACGGTGTTTACCCTCGCTCAATGCCACCAGAAGGGTTTGATTTGATGAATGGACGCACCCGTCCTGGTGACCGTTCTCGTCGAGATGATGACCGATACCTATTTTTAGAGGCGATGTTGTCGGCCCAAGAATGTTTGTACATCAGTTATGTCGGCCGTTCGATTCAAGATAATACTGAGCGAGTGCCGTCGGTATTGGTTTCAGAGTTGATTGAGTACTGCCAGCAGAACTACTGCCTAAGTGAAGATCAAGCGCTACCAAGTGATGATTCAGGCAGCAAGCTGACTCAAGCGATCAGCTTTAAGCACACCATGACCCCGTTTAGCCCGGCAGCCTTTACACAAGGTGATGAAAGTCATGTATTGAGCTACGCCAAAGAGTGGCTTCCTGCGGCTAACCGTTCCGGTGAACGCAGTGGCGAATTTAATCGTGCCTTGGATGACTATTTGCTTGGTGCGACTTATCCGTTAGAACTCGATCTGGTTGAACTGCAGCGTTTCTGGCGCTTGCCGGTACAATACTTCTTTAATCGTCGCCTAAAAGTAGTGTTTGAGCCACCGCTTCCGGTAATGGAAGACGATGAGCCGTTCGTGCTTAATGGCTTAGAAAGCTTCCAGCTTAAGGATGCTCTGCTGCAAGTGTTGCTAGACCATCCAGAAGGGGCTGATGAAGCGGTTCGCTTGTTTGTTTCTGAGCAAAAAGCTCAAGGTCGATTACCGGTTGGTGCTTTTGGTGACATTGAATTTGAAACCAACCGTGTTCAAGCGGAAGACTTAGCCAAAGAGATTCGATTTGTAAGTGGGCAGCCACAGCAAGATCTTGAGGTAAATATTGAATTTGACGTGCTAGGCGAGGGTAAACCCGTTCGTTTGATGGGTTGGCTTACTCAAAACTATCAATCGGGGCTGGTACGTTTTCGTAGTGGCAAAATTCGTTCGCAAGATTACTTGGGCGCGTGGATCGATCACTTGTGTTGCGCAGTGATGGGGCATGGCAAAACGACTCATATTATTGGTTATGACAGAAAAGAAGGTGTGGTTCACCAAACGCTACAACCTATCGGTGATGCGCAGCAGGCGAAGAGTTTATTGGCTGAGTTAGTGCGACTGTTTTATCAAGGTATGACGGCACCACTGCCGTACTTCCCGAAAACCGCCTTGGCCGGCGTTGAAGCGGGTTTTAGCCGCGGTAAATGGGTCGATGATGAAGAGAAGTCGCTCAAGAAAATGGCCGATACTTTTAATGACAGCTTCGCTTTCACGGGCGAGGGTCGAGATACCTACATCTCGCGTATTTGGCCTAAGTGGGACGATGAGCTGGCGGCTGAGTCGCGTATGTATTCAACGCTTGTGTTACAGGCGGCAAGGTTGGCTGCTGCCGATCTGGAAGATCAGGAGTAAGTGGCTGTGATCGATAAGATCAATTGTGTGTACGCTGAACTAATGAAAGACGAAAGAGAGTCGTTGGTAAGCATTTGGGACGCTTGCTTTCAAGGTGAAGGGAATCAAGATGAAGAGAAGCAAGGTACAGGAAATAAAGTGGCCGCCAGTAAATCATTATTAGTGTAGGGCGTTCGCTGTACGGCCACAGGTCAGAGGGACCATTATTCTGTGGTTCTAAGTAGGCAATGAGTATAAGACTCGAATCGCGCTCCTGAACTCGTGGGCGCATAGTAGCGAGGCGATCTGAATTGATCCGTGAGAGAGATCGCACTAACTATTAACAAATCAGCGTAGGACGTAAATTGAATGACGTTTTCCACGCTAGGTCACATTTGTAACAACATATTTATCAGAAGGCAGTAAGGCATGACGACCACAAGCAGTGTTCAGGTAATTGCTCCACAGACACTCAATACCATGACGTTTCCACTTCATGGCGCGCGTTTAATTGAAGCATCGGCGGGTACAGGTAAAACATTTACCATCGCTGGCTTGTACTTACGCTTACTGCTCGGACACGGCACGGCAACACCACAAGGTGAGCTTACAGAAGCCACCCGACACCATGAGCCACTAACTGTAGACCAAATTCTGGTGGTGACCTTTACTGAAGCAGCAACGGCTGAGCTGCGAGATCGTATCCGTGCTCGAATCCATGATGCGCGCATTGCGTTTGCTCGCGGGCAAAGTGACGACCCAGTAATTGCTCCTTTGCTGCAAGAAATCGAAGATCATGCTGGCGCTGCAAAAACACTGCTCAATGCCGAAAGGCAAATGGACGAAGCCGCGGTCTACACCATTCACGGCTTTTGTCAGCGAACGTTGACTCAAAATGCCTTCGAGTCTGGCAGCCGATTTGATAATGAGTTTGTGACAGATGAAAGCCATCTTAAAGCGCAAGTAGTAGCCGACTATTGGCGTAAGCAGTTTTACCCGCTACCTATTCAGCTAGCAGGTGAGGTGCGTAATATCTGGGGTTCACCGGCTGCATTGTTAGCAGACGTCAATCGTTATCTGACGGGTTCTCCATTGAAGCTAACCGTCGACGCGATGTCGGGTGATTTGCAAACTCTGCACAACCAGAACCTAGACAAAGTGAAGCAGCTCAAAGCGCTGTGGTGTGAGTCTGAAGCGGACTTTTTGGCTTTGATCTCTGGCTCGGATGTGAACAAACGCAGTTACACCAAGAAATCTCTGCCGACATGGCTAGAGGCGGTGACGGCATGGGCGCAAAGCGACACCCATGATTATCAATATCCAGACAAGTTAGAGAAGTTCTCTCAAGCCACTTTAATCGAGAAAACACCGAAAGGCACCGCACCGCAGCATGTCGTTTTCGAAGCGATTGAAGATTTCTTAAATAACCCTGCCGACTTGAAAGCTCCGTTATTGGCGCATGCGATTACCCATTGTCGAACAATGCTAGCCAAGGCTAAACAGCAGAAGCAGTGGTTGTCGTTTGATGACTTGCTGACCCAGTTATCCGCGTCGATAGATGTCGATGAGCAATCCTTGCTGGTGGACAGAATTCGCACACTCTACCCGGTGGCGATGATCGATGAATTCCAAGATACCGATCCGCTGCAATACAGTATTTTTAGCCGAATCTATCTCGATAACCCGCAATGTGGCTTGTTTATGATCGGTGACCCGAAGCAGGCGATTTATGGCTTTCGTGGCGCAGATATCTTTACCTATATCAAGGCGAGAAACCAGGTTAGTGCTCACTACACCTTAGGCACTAATTGGCGTTCGAGTGCTGATATGGTCAGTGCAGTAAACCAAGTGTTTATGAATTCGGATAGTCCGTTTATCTATGATCAAGACATTCCATTTTTGCCTGTTGCAGCCAGTCCATCGGCTGATAAGCGCCAATGGGTGATGAACGGAGAAACTCAGCACGCACTCACCTTTTGGCTACAAGAGGCTGAAGACAAGCCGTTACCAAAGGGCGAATATCACAAGGCAATGGCTGAGGCGACGGCGAGTCAAATTCAAACTATTCTGACCGCTTCTCAAAACCAGCAAGCCTATTTTGATAACGGTAAAAAACAACATGCCGTGAATGCGGGTGATATTGCAGTCTTGGTTCGAACTGGTAGTGAAGGTCGTCTGATCAAGAATGCACTCTCTGAACAAGGCATTGCAAGCGTGTATTTGTCTAACCGAGACAGTGTATTCACCAGCTTGGTTGCGCAAGATATTCAACGCTTGTTACAAGCGGTGCTGACACCTGAGAATGACCGAGCATTGCGCGCGAGTCTAGCCTCCGAGTTGTTCGCTCTGGATGCGGCTTCATTGGATGAACTCAACAATGATGAAGTGGTTTGGGAAAATGTCGTTAACGAATTTCGTGAGTATCGTAAGTTGTGGCTACAGCGTGGCGTGCTACCAATGCTGCGCAGTGTGATCAGCAAGCGACATCTCGCGGAACGCTTACTGGAAGAAGAAAATGGTGAGCGCTCACTCACCGACTTGATGCACATAGGCGAATTGCTGCAACAGGCAAGGCAAGAGCTTGATAGCGACTATGGCTTGCTGCGTTGGCTAGCAGAAGCGATTTCCGATGCTCAAAATGGTTTAGGCGGGAGTGAAGATGACATTCAGCGTCTTGAATCGGAGAGAAACTTGGTTCAAATCGTTACCATTCACAAGTCGAAAGGTTTGGAATATGACTTAGTATTTCTGCCATTTGTCGCGAGTTACCGAGAAGCGAGCGAAGGCAAATTCTACGACCATGATTCAGATACCACAGTACTGGATATTACAGGTAGTGACAGTGCCTTAGCTCAAGCGGATAAAGAGCGTTTGGCGGAAGATCTACGCTTGATTTATGTAGCACTGACTCGTGCGGTTTATGGCTGTTTTATTGGTATGGCGCCACTGCGTAAAGGGCGTTCAACCAAAGAGCCGACCGGCGTGCATTTGAGTGCGATGGGCTATTTGGTTCAAAACGGTCAAGAGCAAGGTATTGCCGAATTGCATCAGGCTCTTGCAGCCATTGAGGGCAAGAACTCAAGTGTGCTGCTAGCCGAGACTCCAACCGCGCACGAGCAAGTGTTTGTACAGACAGAGCAAGTGAGCGAAGACTTACATGCGAACGAGCTAAAGGCTTCAATCGACAGGGCTTGGCGTATCACCAGTTACTCGGGGCTTGTAAAGCAAGGCAGTCACGGTGCGAGTCATGACGCGACCATTGAGGTATCTGGCTTTGATATTGACTCGGCTGATGAGCAGGATGAATCTGAGTTGATTGAACCTGAACGATCTATCTTTACGTTCCCACGTGGTGCTCGCCCAGGTACTTTCTTGCACACCTTGTTTGAGGAGGTTGAATTTACCGAACCAGCAACCAGTGAGCATAACACGCAAGTAATCACTCACTTATTAGAATCAGAGCAATATGAATTAGAGTGGCTACCTGTGCTTCAGCAACTGGTCGACACGGTGCTGAACACCGCGTTGGATGGCAAAAATCTAAAGCTAAGTGAGAAAGACTCGACTCAACGATTAGTCGAAATGGAGTTCTTGTTGCCTATCGAAGTGTTGGCCGCATCTGAACTGAATCAAATCATTCAATATCACGACCCGTTATCGGCTAAAGCCGGCGACCTAGGTTTCCAAACCGTGCAAGGTATGCTGAAAGGTTTCATCGATTTGGTGTTTGAGCACCAAGGTAAATACTATGTACTCGACTGGAAATCGAACCATTTAGGTGATGATGTTGCTGTCTACCATGGCGAAGCATTGAAATCAGCGATGGCCGACCATCGCTACGATCTGCAATATCAAATCTATGCATTGGCTCTGCACCGCTTTTTACGTAGTCGTGTTGCCAATTACAGCTACGAACAACATTTTGGTGGTGTTTATTACTTGTTCTTACGAGGCATGGACGGCCAATCTCAGCAAGGGATTTTCTCGGCGAAACCAACATTGGCTTTACTTGATGAAATGGATCAATTGATTGACGGTAAAGTGATAGACCGACGTTCAGCACAATTGAATGACGATGAAACTGGACAGATGGGGCTCTTATAATGACAACAACGACCACTAATACCAGCATAGAGACTGCGAACACAGCAAAGCCAGTTTCACTTATCCCTGAGCAACTTGTGGATGTACTCCAGTTTCTTGCGGATAAGGGTTCTATTCGTCAGTTGGATTATCAATTTGCTCGTTTTATTGCTCAGCAAGCCACGAGTTACTCTCAAGAGATCGGCTTTCTTGCTGGGGTAGTGAGCCATGAATTAGGCAAAGGACACATTTGTACTCAGCTGATACAGCAGCATACGACAGGCCATGAACAAACGGCAGATCTAGCCCAGTTACTTGGGTTGTACGGTGAAACGGCTCTGCAATTGAACCAAAAGTTGTTAGGTATTGATTGGTTGGCGGTACTTCAATCGTCCAATTTAGTTGGAGCAACCAATGACTGTGTTAAGCCGCTGATGTTTGATGGACAGCGTGTCTACTTACAGCGTTATTGGAACTACGAGGTGGTACTGGCAAACACGTTAAACCGTTTAAGTAAGCTGGTAGAGTTTAATACTGAACAGAAAAAGGCGCTGACGGAAACACTCAATCAGCTCTTTGCACGTAGTTATCACTTTCTGTTTAACGCTTTAGCCAAGGCTGAAGCAAACCAACAAACGTCTCAGGTACTGCGTCAACAGCTGGTATGTGATCATCTTGATATCGTCGATGAGCAATCTCTGAATTGGGGCGCAATCGATCAAGCGATCGTCCAAGCTAAGCAGGTAGCGGACTTAGGTGTTCTAGACAGTTTGGTACCGATATCGGCATGTTTGAACTGGCAAAAAGTGGCAGCAGCAGTAGCTCTGAGTCGTCGCTTTGCGGTGATTTCTGGTGGACCGGGTACTGGTAAAACAACCACGGTAACCAAGTTATTGTCGGCGATGGTCGAGCAATCACTCAGCCAAGGTAAAACCCCAACGATTAAGCTAGTGGCACCAACGGGTAAAGCGGCGGCGCGTTTAACTGAGTCGATTGGTAAAGCGATTGAGCAACTGCCTTTAGCGCCTGAAGTAAAAGCCAACATACCAACGGAATCGAGCACTTTGCACCGATTGCTTGGTGCGATTTCTAACCGGGCTGAGTTTAGACACAACCGACGCAATCCACTTCACCTTGATATCTTGGTGGTGGATGAAGCATCGATGGTCGATCTGTCGATGATGTATAAGCTGGTGGATGCGCTTCCTGAGCATGCAAGGCTTATCTTGCTGGGGGATAAAGACCAACTCGCTTCCGTTGAAGCCGGTGCGGTGTTAGGTGATATCTGTTCATTCAACTCTGCGGGTTACAGCAGTGCACAAGGCAACTTGATTGCGGAGATGACGGGTTTTGATGCGATAGCCAATACACAGCAGGCAAAAGCGGGAGCCGTTAATTCTCCGGCGATTGCAGATAGTCTGTGTATGCTGCAGAAGAGTTACCGTTTCGATGCGCGTTCTGGTATTGGGCAGTTGGCAAAAGCAATCAATAACGGCTCTGCAAATCAAGTCGACCAAGTGTTCGGCAAAGGATTTGGCGATATTGAGAACCATCCTCTATCGAGCGACAGCTATAACTTGATGCTACGTACCTTGGTTCATGAGTATGGTGCGTATCTCAACCGAATGAATGTGCCATTGGAAGAGTTAGAGACTCAAGACGCGAGAGCCAAATCGGTACTCGATTTGTTCAGTCAATGCCGACTGTTGTGTTCTATTCGTGAAGGTGATTTTGGTGTTAAAGGCCTCAACCACCGAATTGAAAGAGCGCTTGCCGCAAGACGTTTAGTGAACCCACACAACGACGAGCTGTGGTATCACGGGCGACCTGTCATGGTGACGCGAAATGATCATGGCTTGGGATTATACAATGGTGATATTGGTATTTGTATGCTTGAGGCGGATTCAAGCCAACCTGATTCAACTCCTCGCTTGAAGGTCTATTTTGAGTTGCCCGATGGCAGCGTGAAAGCTGTGCTACCAAGCCGAGTGCCCGATCATGAAACAGCTTATGCGATGACGATACATAAATCTCAGGGGAGTGAATTTGATCTGACCTTAATGATCTTGCCGCCGGATTTCAGCCCTATTTTAACGCGAGAGCTTATCTATACCGGTATTACACGTGCCAAGAAACGACTGATGATGTTCAGCGACACAAATGTGTTGAAGCGTGGGATTAAGGTGAAAACAGAGCGAGTGAGTGGTTTAGGCAGTCGCTTAACGAATTAGTTGTTAATTACTGCTAGAAAGGACTTGAACTTAAGCTAGATAAACACAAAGCAACCATCCCTGGTTGCTTTGAACGTTATTAAGACTCTTTGCTTAAAAACGCTCGAGTAAACGATATGTGGTTTATCTTGTATTTTGCTTGGCAATTCAAAATAAACTCTTTTAGATTCTCGCTCACAGGGAACACGCAGTGTACGTCTAGGCCTTCTAAGAATTGGTTATCAGCCATATCCCAAAAACTTTGCAGCGAGTTACAAACAATGGTTCTCATATCAATGTTGCTCTTTTTGCTGTTTATATTAACGAGCAGAGCTAATGTTAGCGTGCTGACCGTCAACGGGTATAGCAATCCGTGCAGTGACCACCTCAATGCATGTGATATGACAACCGAGATGGTAATTCCAATAAAAACATTTGTTATTTTGTTAAAGCGACCAAATTCTATACAATTTTACGTGTGAGTTAAAGTGCATAGTTAATAAATCTCATATAGAAAACGATTACGTTTACAATTATTTTTATGTTGAAGTGAGATTTTGCTCCAAAACTTTATTTATACGTTAAGTGCTAGGATCTTTGAGTTACGTTGATAGTTGTATAGCCCTTGTTTTTCCATCGGTAATTCATCAACTGCTATCTCGTAAAAACCTTGTTCACGGAACCAATGAAGGCTGTGTGTCGTTAGGACAAATATTTGGTCGATATCGCGAGATTTTGATTGGTGGCGCATGTAATCCAGCAGTAATTGCCCACGATTTCCATCACGATAATCAGGATGAATTGCAACACACGCCATCTCTGCCATGTGATCTTCCGGGTAGGCGTATAGCGCTGCGCAACCAATAATTAGCCCGTCTTTTTCGATAATGGTAAATCGATGGATCTCTTGCTCTAATTGTTCTCTTGATCGGCGAACCAAGATGCCTTGTTCTTCTAAAGGGCGAATGAGATCAAAGATACCACCGATATCATCAATCTGAGCTTGTCTTACTTGCTCGGCACTCGCCATGACCACTTGCGTGCCAATACCATCAAAAGAGAACAGCTCTTGGATTAATGCGCCATCGACTTTGTAGCTGATGAGGTGACAACGAGGGACTCCGGCACGACAAGCAGAGATCGCTCCTTTCAAGAAGCGCAGTGTTCCTGTGCTCATGTCTTCGGCAGGCTTTTGAGATTCCGTTAAGCGTTCTAGAATTTGCTTGGCGTCTTTAGGGAAGAGTTCGGCGAGTACAGTGCCGCTTTCATCTGTTACCCCTTGTTCGGAGCAGAAACCAATCAGTTTGTCGGCTTTTAAACGAATCGCAACTTGGGTGGCGACTTCTTCAGAAAGCAGATTAAAGCTTTCGCCTGTCACGGAACTAGCGATAGGGCCCAGCAGTACGATGGATCCTTGGTCGAGTGTGCGATTTATTCCTTCGATATCGATTCGACGAATACGCCCGCTGTGGCAATAATCCGTACCGTCATCCACACCTAGCGGCTGAGCCGTAATGAAGTTACCACTCATCACATTGAGTTGAGTACCTGCCATCGGAGTGTTGTTCAAGCTCATCGAAAGGCGCGCGGTGATAGCAAGTTGCAGCTGTCCAGCAGCTTGCATTGCTACACCCAGAGAATATTCATCAGTGACCCTAATGTTCTTATGATAAGGCGTATGGCAATCTTGTTTTGCTAGCAGTTGGTTGATCTGTGGCCTTGCCCCGTGAACGAGAACAATCTTCACGCCAAGGCTGTGGAGTAGGGCAATGTCGCTAATAATGTTACCAAAGTTTCTATCGGCAACAGCTTCGCCTCCCAGCATAATGACCATGGTTTTGCCACGGTGAGCATTCACGTAAGGGGTTGATTGTCTGAAACCTTTTACTAGCGCTGTACTTCTTAATTTCACAGAACAAGTCCATTTGTGTTTATTTATTCGTTAATTTAGCATTTAAATTCAAATCTAAACAACACCTTTTTGGAATAAAGCGCAAACTATTCTTATGTAGGCTTCAATATATAAACTGTCTCAGTGTAGAATGCGCATAGCATCCTTATGAGTCGTAAACGAATGCAGCAAGCTCCAGCTACAAAGAACAAGATCGATGAGATCACTAAAGGCCTCTATAGTGAAGCAGATCAGCGCAATCAATCTAAGTTGAAGCGTAAGATCATTGAGCGCTGCTTAATGGTTTTAGCCTTGGTGGGTTCATTTGCTGTGGTTTCTTTATTTGGTGATGTGCTTTCCCGAGTGCAAGATGCGGCGACGCCTGATCATCTAATATATGGCACTTGGATAGAGCAGGATGTTGCACATTATGCGACAGATGAGTTTGTACTGAATGCTAATGGTGTGTCAGTTCGTGGATCTGTTGTTTCGACGACCTTTGATTTTGACGGTAATTACTTTGAATACAAGGCGGGTGATAAAACCTATCGCTTCCGCATGACCAACTCTGACAATACAGAAATGGTGCTCGATTCTGACAGTCACTACAATCCCATCTTCCGTCTTAAAGGTCACATCGATAACTCCGTCCGATAGGTTATCTTATTGTAAACTCTTACAATCTACGATTGTGTTATCTGACTGTTTTTGTCATCCTCGATGCATAGAATTTTTAGGATGACTCTTGTGATTAAAAAATGGCTTCCCCTAGTCGCGGCCTCTTTGTTATTTGGCTGTGCTCAACCCACTGATCTTGCTCAACAACACCTTGATGACGAATTTCCTCGTACCTTGAATAAGGTCGATCAGGTTGAATCCAATAAACCAAGAGACTATACCGCATTTGCAGAACAAGCTGAGATGGTGGTTTCTAAATCCCCTTCAATGGCTAAAATCTATGAGCCGCTTTATCAACAACTCAATGAGTGGGCGATGCTGAGTGGAGATCCAAGCGAACTCGCTAATTTTGGCGTTCAAACTGCTCAACTAGGTGGTGGTGATAAACAAGGCAATGTTTTGTTTACAGGCTACTTTTCTCCTGTTATGGAACTGCGCCACGAAGCGAATGAAGAATACCGTTACCCAGTTTACGGGCTTCCTGAGTGTGGTAAAGAGTGTCCAACACGCGAAGAGATTTACAACGGCGCATTAGAAGGTCAAGGCCTTGAGTTAGGTTACTCAGCAAACCGTATCGACCCATTTATGATGGAAGTGCAGGGCAGTGGGTTCGTGCACTTCGGTGATGATGATACGCTGCAGTATTTCGCATACGCAGGTAAGAACAATAAAGCTTATGTAAGCATTGGCCGTGTTTTGATTGAGCGAGGCTTAGTTCCACGCGAAAAAATGTCACTAAAAGCAATCAAAGAGTGGGTGTTGGCAAACGATCCTGAAGTGGTCAAAGAGTTGCTTGAGCAAAATCCATCTTTCGTGTTTTTTGAAGCGAGAGACGACTTGTCAGTAATGGGCAGTGCTGGGATTCCTCTATTGCCAATGGCTGCAGTAGCAGGCGATCGTTCTATCTTGCCTATGGGAACTCCAATTTTGGCTGAGGTTCCTTTATTGAATGCGGATGGTACTTGGAGCGGTGCGCACCAATTAAGATTGTTATTGGTTTTGGATACGGGCGGCGCGGTTAAGCAGAACCATTTGGATCTCTACCATGGTATGGGGCCGCGAGCAGGCACTGAAGCGGGTCACTACAAGCATTTTGGTCGCGTGTGGAAGCTCGGCTTAGATGGCAGCGCAACCGAAGCGCCTTGGGCTTTGCCTCCTGAAAAGGTTGAGTAAGCGACAATAAAATAGGGCATTGAAAGCGAATCGCTAATCCCCTAGACTTTTTATTCAAGAGTGCGTATAAAACGCACTCTTTTCTTTTTCTCAGAAATAAATTGGCGGCAACAATGCGTGAATTGACCACTCCAGCTTCAGAAAACTATGACCAACGATTTGGTGGCACTCGTCGTCTGTATGGCAATAGTGAAGTCGACATACTTAGAGCTGCACACGTGTGTGTTATCGGTATTGGCGGTGTAGGTTCATGGGCTGTTGAAGCACTTGCTCGTACTGGTTTAGGTGAGCTTACTTTGATCGATATGGATGATGTGTGTGTGACTAACATCAACCGTCAAATTCATGCAATGTCGGGCACGGTTGGTAAGAGCAAAATCGAAGTGATGGCCGAGCGTGTTAAGCTGATTAACCCTGAGTGTAAAGTTAACCTGATTGACGATTTCATCGGTCCTGATAATCAGGCGGAATACTTATCGAAAGAGTTCGATTTTGTGTTGGATGCGATCGATAGCATGAAAGCTAAAGCTTCGTTGCTGGCGTATTGCCGCAGTAACAAAATCAAAGTAATCACCACTGGTGGTGCGGGGGGGCAAATCGACCCAACGCAAATCAAAGTGGCCGATTTGACCAAGACGATTCAAGATCCGCTAGCGAAGAAGCTTAAAGATACCCTTCGTCGTCATCATAATTTCCCTAAGAATCCAGCACGTAAGTTTGGTATCGATTGTGTGTTCTCGACTGAACAGCTGAAATACCCTCAAGCTGACGGTAGTGTATGTGCTGCGAAAGCAACAGCTGAAGGTCCAAAGCGCATGGATTGTGCGACGGGCTTTGGTGCGGCAACCGTAGTAACGGCGACTTTTGGTTTTGTGGCTGTTTCACGTATTGTAGAAAAGCTGATTCAAAAGCACGCTAAGTAACGTCTCTATTCAATTAATAATCGACTGGATATTAAAATGACCACATTCCCAAGCTCTCCATTCGGCACTGAAATTACCAGTGATGATATCGTCGCGAAGATGCAGACATTCAGCGGCTGGGAAGACCGTTATCGCCAAGTGATTCAATGGGGTAAGAAACTGCCAACTATGCCTGATGAACTGAAAAGTGAACAGGTGATTGTCTCTGGCTGTGAAAGCCAAGTGTGGTTGGTTTCTCAGAATATCGATGGTGTTTGGCACTTTTGTGCTGATTCTGATGCTCGCATCGTTCGCGGTCTGATTGCATTAGTGATGGCTGCGTATGATGGAAAAACATCAGAGCAGGTTCAATTGTTCGATATTGATGGCTACTTCGAACAAATCGGTTTAATTACCCATCTAAGCCCATCCCGCGGTAATGGATTAAAAGCGATTGTTGCTCAAATCCAAGAGCTAAGTGCTTAACATTTCTTAATATACACAGAAACAAAAAGGGTTGACGCTAAACGCCAACCCTACATAATTTCGCTACTCGCTACTCGCTACTCGCTACTCGCTACTCGCTACTCGCTACTCGCTACTCGCTACTCGCTACTCGCTACTCGCTACTCGCTACT
>NZ_JAUJED010000045.1:0-1072 GCF_030442075.1 Vibrio sp. TMPB1044
TTCTCGCTGCTCTTCTTTCTCTAGATCGTCGACGAGCATCTGTAGGATTCCAAGTAAGCCATTCATTGGGGTTCTGATCTCATGACTCATCGTCGCCAGAAACAATGATTTAGCTTCATTGGCCTGGAGCGCTTTGTTCGCTTGATCTTCTAACTCAAGCCCAAGCTTCTTGAAATCGGTAACATCACGTTCGATCGCAATATAGTGTTCAACTTCACCTTCGCCGTTACGTAAAGGCACTATGTCGATATCCACCCAATAAGGAGACTTATCAATCGTATAGTTCAATATTTCAGCTTTAACTTGATTACCCTTTTTGAGCGCAGATCCAATGCGACTGACCGTCTCAAAACAAGTCTTTTCACCTTGTAGAAATGAACCGGGTGTCAAACCTTTTACAGAATCTAAACGGTAACCGGTCATGCCCTCAAAAGCGCTATTTACCCACTCAATACGCCCTTCTTTGTCAGTGATAATAACGGCATCTCTCGCTGCTTTAACCACTGTCGCCAAAAGACGACTGTCACGCTCTTTTTCTCCTAACAGTCGGTTAGACTCTTCAAGCAACTTCTTAGAGCCGTCTAGCTCTTTATGGGGATTAACGAACAATCTTTGCCCCATCAAAGCAACTAGAGCAGAACTAATTGTTAAAATGATAAAAAGTCCATTTAATAGTTCTTTTTGAAGCGTTGATAATTGCTCATTAAGAAAGGTGCGGCTTATCCCTTGGGTTAACACCAAGCCCCCTCTCGTTAAAGCCGTCTGGGTTAATAGCCAGTCTTTTTCATTGAATTTACTTTTTGGATTATGTGAATCATGGTCATTTTCAAGCTTCTTACTCGATTCAATAAGCGAAGCAACTGGCGGCTTTACCTGACTTAGCTCGTACCAACGTTCTCTATTCGTCACGAACGATCCAAAAAAATCGTCGTAGTCAACTGCAGTTTCTCCATATATCACACCAGTAAAGTTACCTGCTTGGTACAAGGGCATAAACAACTTAACGCAAATATGATTGGTATCGTCATGCAAAAGATACAAAATGCGTTCATTCACTTCTTGATTTGAGATT
>NZ_JAUJED010000046.1:0-214 GCF_030442075.1 Vibrio sp. TMPB1044
ACTACCATCGGCGCTATTGTGTTTCACTTCTGAGTTCGGCATGGAATCAGGTGGGTCCACAATGCTATGGTCGCCAAGCAAATTTTAAAATTCGGAAAACTGTATTTAAAAGTCTATCTCTTCAAACTCATTCAAGGTCTGTCTTTGAGTCCACAAAACCCCTTGGGTGTTGTATGGTTAAGCCTCACGGGCAATTAGTACAGGTTAGCTCAAT
>NZ_JAUJED010000047.1:0-65002 GCF_030442075.1 Vibrio sp. TMPB1044
CGGTGACTCAGACCAATGACAGCAGCCTGACAGGCACAGACAGCGATACCCCAGTGGTGACGGACGTGAATGACGCGCCGGAAATCACCGTGACAGCGCCAATCACAACTAATGAAGACACCCCAACCTTCATTGAATGGGATTCATTCGGAATTACCGATGTTGATTCACCTGATTCAGCTCTAGGTATTGAGATTACCAATTTACCAGATAACGGTCAGTTTGAGCATTTCGGTGATGATGGTCAGTGGCATGACATTTCGGTTGGTCAAGTTATTGACAAGGGCGAGTTTGATGCAAATAGAGTTAGATTTACTCCGGATGAAGATGAATCTGGATACGATAGCCACTCAACCCCAGGTATCGGTGATCAACAACAAGATTATGCTCATATTGGATTCAAACCAACGGATGGCGTAAACGTAGGCCAAGAGTCGACTATAGCGATAAATGTTACTCCAATTGCTGACGCGCCTAACTTGTTCACCAGCATCGATGGAATTCAACTTCCAGACCAACAATTCAACGTAAGTATGTGGAATGGTGTCTCTGTTGGTTATCAATATGGTGTTGGTAATGGTGTGGACCCTGATACCTTGATAGATGTCATTGATGGTTTGGATAGCAACAGTAGTTCTCTAAGTAATGTCAATGATGTGCGTGATGCTAGTCAAGGTGCGGGTCAAGCTACACTCATCACTGGCTTGATCTATTTAGAAGCAGGTAAATCTTATGATTTCGTTGGTAACGCGGATGATAGTTTAGCGATAAAAATTGGTGGTGATCTTACAGATGATGCTCGATGGGGGGACAGTAGTGGGAGTATCCAAGGAATTGCATTTACACCGACTGTGTCCGGTTTCTATCCGATAGAGGTTTACCACCACAACCAGAGCGGCCCTGGTAATTTTGATGTCAATGTTTCTGTAGATGGCGCGAGCCCTGTCAACTTAGACAACACAAACTTTGGTGTAGTCAGTGATGTATCTCAGCTCGATAGTATTGATATACGTACATCACAACTAATAAACGAAAATGGCGTTGAGTTCTATCAGGTCTATAAAACGAATGAAGGTCCACAAGACACGCGTATTCCACTGACGGAGCTGCAAGCATCTTTAAATGACACTGATGGTTCAGAAAGTTTGGCTGTCAATGTTAGTGGTTTCCCTATTGGTTCTGAGCTAAGTGACGGAGTTAATTCTCACACATTCACTAGTACCAATGAGACATTTGATATCAGTAGTTGGGATCTGACAAGTCTAACGGTCTTACCGCCTTCTGGGAGTCACGACGACTTTACTATTGATGTGGAAGCGATCGCTAGTGAAAAGGATTCAACAAGTACTGCTACGACTACGACCAGTATTGATGTGGTTGTTCATGAATACAATGCTACAAACACACAGCCAGATACTCGCACTGTAGATGAAGATACAAGCGTCTCTGGTAACGTTTTAACAAACGATACTGATACAGATAACACATTATCACTGCAGTCAATTGAAGTCGGAGGAACGTCCTATAACGCTGGTGACACTATCACGCTAACTGGTGGTGAGTTGACGGTTGAGCAAGATGGTAGTTACGCGTTTGTACCATCTGATCATTGGTCAGGTAACGTTCCGACGGTGACTTACACTACAAATACTGGTGTGAGCGATACTCTCGATATTACCGTTAGTGCGGTTGCTGATGCTCCTCGCGTAACTATTGCGGTCGGAGAGCTGCAACAATCACAAGCTGTACCTGAATTTGGTACTTCACCTAGTGATATTAGAGACCTTGTAAGTAGTGGTGAGACATCTATTGGGGGTGTTAACTTCGACCACGTTGTTCAGTCTCCAGCTTTCAATAATGGCAATCAAGGCGATGACTTGATGATCGCACCGGATAATGCGGCTGCTCAGCAGTTTGTTGGCGATCAGCAAGCCGTTAACCTGAGTCAACAGGGTAGCGATACGTTTGTTGGTACTAGTGGCAATGATTCGTTTTATGGTGGTAATGGGTCTCAGGATAGCAAAGTTGAAACGGATACAGTTATCTATCAAGGTAAATTGTCTGAATACGATCTTGATTTTAGAGGCCTGGAGCATAGCCAAGTACCTTATTGGTTAGTTAAAGATTCTCTTGAAAGAGATACATCTAGTGACAATTCGCCTTCTACCGAAGATGGTGACCATTTATATGGTATTGAACGAATTATTTTCTCAGATGCTGTTGTTGAGATTGATAGTGAGACCGGAGAATATACAGTCCTACAAGACAGCGTAATACCGCTAGATATTTCAGCGGAACTCGTTGATAACGATGGTAGTGAATCGCTAGGTAATGAATTTACTCTTGAAGGCATCCCTCATGGCGTTGACTTGTACGTTGATGGTCAGCTTATATCTCCAAACATCGACGGTTCGTATTCAATTGTTATACCTGCTTCTGGTGATGTTAGTGCAGAGCTTCGAATTCCTTATTCTTATGAAGGAGACCTTGATTTTGAGCTTTCTGTGTCTGCATCATCTTCTGAATTGATTAATAGTGATGAAGCAATAACTAACACGGCAGCAGATATAAGTTTCAGAAGCTATGATTTGGAATCTGGTTCTCACGGTGACGATACTATCAAAGGGACAGAGAACAACGATTTGATTGTTGGTGACGTTCAAGGGATTCAAATTGTTGCCGGTGAAGACTACAACATAGCGTTCATTCTCGATACGTCGGGTAGCATGGGAAGAGATGTTGAAACCGCAAAAGATGAACTGTTGGTTGTTTTTGACGCGATTTTTGCTAGTTCTCAGGGGCAACATTCAGGGCAAGTTAATATTCTAATCACGGATTTTTCAAACAACTCAAATACGTCAGTATCTGTCGACTTGAGCAGTCAGAACCCAAGAGAACAGTTTGTCGCAGCACTTGACTCCATCACTGATGTTGGCGGAGGTGGTACCAATTACGAAGCTGGATTTCAATCTGCTGTTGAATGGTTCGCTGACCAAAACGGTGGGAACAACATTTCATATTTCATTTCTGACGGTGAGCCGACTTCCTTTACTGACAGTAGGTTAATGAAAAGTGAGTTCGATGAAATATTGATCGATTATGATTTGAGTTCGAACCAAGTTATAACACTGGCCGATTTATTGCCCGCCGGATATACAAGTGGTGTTGTTAATTATAAAGGTAGTGTATTAATTGATGATAATGCCAAGTTATATTCACCATTAACAGGGGATAGAATTGGTGACTTAAGCATTAATGGTAATTCTTACGATTACTATGATAAGGGTGGCGTCAATAAACAAGGTCAACATATGTATCAATTACTCGCATTGATGTCATCTGTTGATGCTATTGGGCTCGGTAATTCATTAGATGAAGATGTTCTCGAAGATTACGACTCTGATGGCCTAGTTGAAACGTCAATAGACGTAACGAAATTATCAGAGGTTATTCTTGGTAAAGAGGTTAGCTTGTTGCAAGGTGAAGACCAGATCGATGCCTTGGCTGGAGATGACATCATGTTCGGTGACTTAGTGCAATTTGACGGTATTTCAGGACAGGGCGTCGCAGCGATACAGAAGTACGTAGCTCAAGAAACTGGTGAGCAATTATCTTCTGTGTCAGCGCGAGATATACACAACTATATTTCAGATAACGTACAAGATTTTGATCAATCTCGAGCGAACGACAAGGACGATGTTTTATCGGGCGGCGAAGGCGACGATATTTTGTACGGTCAAGGTGGTAAAGATACGCTTATTGGTGGTCTTGGTGATGATATCTTAACTGGTGGTGACGGTGATGATCTGTTCAAGTGGGTCGACGAACCTTTCCAAGGTGATGTTGATACGATAACCGATTTCGCTCTAGGTGAAGACCATCTTGATATCTCGCAATTATTGCCAACGGAAAATTCAATGTCTGATCTTCTGGAACATATCACTATTGAGAAAGTCGATAACGGTGGCGGTGATAAAGATTTGGTTATTACTATTTCTGAAGACGCGAATAATGGAGGTCAAACACAAACTATCATTCTTGATAATACGGGGAACCAGTTTGATTCAGTGAATGCTCAAGGTGATGGTAGTGTAATAAGTAGCGATTTGAGTAATTTGGTCAATCAATTATTCGTTAACTTACCAGACTAAAAACAAAAAAGGGCCGAAAGGCCCTTTTTTAATACTTCTGCTGTGCTATAAAAGCTAGATTCTAAAGCACGAAAATTAAAGCACCTTACAAGCAAAACCTTTTAGGTAGAAGCCTTCTGGGTAGGCCGTGTCCGTTAGGTGGTCGGCTGCTTGCTCGAAGCGTTCTACGAACTTAACAGTGCGGCCTGCGTCTAATGCAGCGTCGGCGATGATTTTCTGGAACAAATCAGTACCCATTAAACCAGAGCAAGAGTAGGTGAGTAGAGTACCACCTGGTTTCAGGATTTGCATCGCAAGCATGTTAACGTCTTTGTAGCCGTTAGCGCCTGAAGTCAGGTTGTTCTTACTTGAAACAAACTTTGGTGGATCCATGATCACTACGTCAAACTTAGTACCTTGGTCACGGTATTCACGAAGCAGTTTGAAAACGTCAGCATTTAGGAATACAGCGCGTTTTTTCGAGATATCAAACTCGTTAAGTTCAGCGTTGAACTTAGCCGTATCAAGAGCAAGTTGAGATACGTCAGCGTTGATAACACGTTTCGCGTCGCCTTTAAGTGCGTAAAGGCCAAAACCACCTGTGTATGAGAAACAGTTAAGGACATCTTTGCCTTTAACGTATTTCATAGATTCTTTGCGGCTATCACGTTGGTCCATGTAAAAGCCCGTTTTGTGGCCTTCCATAATGTTCACGCTGATTTTGACGGCATTCTCTTCAATCACTATTGACTTAGGTGGCTCTTCACCATGAAGTACGCCTACAACTTGTTCTAGGCCTTCTTTTTTACGAACCGCTACGTCTGAACGCTCGTAGATGTTGCAGTCAGGGAAGCACTCGATTAACGCTTCAACCAACACGCTTTTGTTAAACTCAGCGCCAGCACTTAGCAGTTGGCAAACAAGAAAGTCTTGATACTTATCGATTGTGATACCTGGCAGGCCATCAGATTCTGCTGCGGTAAGGCGGTAGCCCGTTAGACCATCACGTTTGATAATGTCTTCACGTAAAGACTGTGCGTCTTGAATTCGTTTTACGAAGAAGGCCTTGTTGATTTCTTCTTTTTCAAATGTCCAAACACGAGCTCGAATTTGAGATTCCGGTGAGTAAGCCGCTTTTGCAAGCCACTGACCATTTTGAGCATATACGTCTACAGTTTCACCTTGTTTTGGTTCGCCTTCGACCTTATCGATACCGCGTGAAAATACCCAAGGGTGTTTGCGGCGTAGTGATTTATCTCGGCCTTTAGCTAGATGAATTGAAGGAGTCATAATTTACTCTGTTTGTTGAATTTGAAGGAGGGGTATTGTCGGGGAAGTACAGGTGAAAAGCAAATAAGAAAGGGTTGCCAAAGCAACCCTAGTAATGATTAATCAACACATTGTGGTTGGATATCAGTATTAAGCTTTAAGACCTGTCAGCAAACCTTCCATCGTATCGCTTTGTTTACGGAGTTGGTCTACATTTGAATTACTCTTACTGATCATCTCGCAGATACTGTCTGATTGATGGCGAATCTCTTCAACACTTTGTGCAATGTTGTCAGCTACTACGCCTTGTTCTTCAGCCGCGGTAGCAATTTGAGTACTGCTATCAGAAATAGACTGGTTCTTTTCTGCTAATGAACCGATCTCGACGTTTACTTCCGACATCAGTGTTTGGCCTTCATTAGCATTGTTTACAGTTACTTCCATCAGTTTGGTCAGTGATTGGCTGTTACGTTGTAATGACTCAATCATACTTTGGATTTCAACCGTTGCTTGTTGAGTACGACCGGCAAGGGCACGAACTTCATCGGCAACAACAGCAAATCCACGACCTTGCTCACCGGCACGTGCAGCTTCGATAGCAGCGTTCAACGCTAACAGGTTAGTCTGTTCTGAAATACCGTTGATGGTTGTGACTACTTCATCGATCTGCGCCGCGTTGGCATCAAGCTCTTCTACTGCTTGTGAAGCGGATTGGATCTCTTGAGATAGGTTAGAGATAGACTCCAATGTATTTGAAACCTTGACTTGACCACTTTGAGCAACGCCGCGAGCGTCCATTGTTTGTGAACTAGACTCATGAGCAAGGGTAGCGACTTCGCGAATCGTAGCAGCCATTTGCTCCGTTGCACTTGCTAAGCTATTCAGGTGTTCTTGTTGGTTACCAGAGATGTCTGAACTTTGTTGTGTTGACTGGTTTAAGTCCGAGCTGATCTGCTGCATGAGAGCGACAGACTCTTGGATTGATAGAACCATGTTTTGTTCACGCTCTGCTACCTTGTCGATCGTAATCGCAATTTCACTGAACTCATCACGAACTAAGAAGTAGTTCATGCGGCAAGTTAGGTCACCATTCGCAAGCGTATTCAATGCTTTGTTCATAGAGAACATCGCACCACCGATGAAGGTCATGATGTAGTAAACACCCAGCGCGATAAGCGTTAGGGTTACAGCGATGATAGAAACCTGAGTCGTAGACAGAGCAGACCAAAGGTTTTGGTCATGGTTAGCAACTAGGCTGAATGCACCATTCATCACCGAAACAGAACCAGCACCGTAGCCCAAAGAGATGGTTTCAGAGCTGCTGACAAGTTGAGCGACTTGATCTTTAGTGAGTTGACCCGCTTCGATAAGCCCTTTCATCAAGAGCATTTCTTCTTGATAAAGGTTAGCCAATAAAGAGTCCGCGGCGCTATCTAAAACGAGAGTTAATATGACTAGGGCGAGAAGAGGCAATAAGAAGAGTAGATAGAACTTTTCTTGGATTTTTAGGTGAATGAGATATTTGTCAATCCAACGAAATGGGATTTCTTTCATAATCGTTATACTCGAAGTAAGTCCACCAATAAGTGGTGAATGAATAGAAGCTCAACTATATCATTCATATAATTTATGAGGCAACGTTATGGAAAGTTCACAATATATTTTTGTCGTGTCAGGCGTAGTTCAATGTGTTGGTTTTCGTTATCACACCAGTAGGAAGGCGCAAACTCTAGGTCTTTCAGGCTATGCGAAGAACTTAAATGATGGTCGAGTTGAAGTATTCGCTGTTGGAGAGAGTCAGCAAATAGAGAAGTTACATGCTTGGCTCAATATTGGCCCTTCGAGCGCAACAGTAGACAACGTAGTGATGCATCAAGTGAAAGATAGTGAGCGTCAGGACGTACGCGTAGGGGCCTTTAAAATACTGTAGTTATAGCACTACAGTATTTATATTGAACGTAACTTAATGGCCTAAAGCAGATTAGGCACTACAAGCACTTTGCTGGTTTAGGTAAACCGGCGAGCTTGGTTGCTTGTTTTGCAGGGCCTTTTTTGAATAACTTGAAAAGGTACTTACTGTTGCCTTTTTCTGGGCCGTGCGCTTTTTCCATCGCTTTCACTAGCATACGAACTGCTGGTGACGTATTGAACTCTTCGTAAAAGCTCCTTACAAAATGTACGACTTCTAAGTGCGCATCCGTAAGTTCAATAGCTTCATCTTGAGCAAGAATTTCAATCATGCCTTCTTCCCATTGCGTGTAATCCAATAGGTAGCCTTGAGCGTCGGTTTCGATTTGCTTGCCGTTATATTCAAACATGTTTAATCCAGAATCCAATTAACTATGTGGGTAGGGTACATGACCAAGTTTATCTTTCTCAACAGAAATTGTAGCTATCCATAGAAATATCGCACTTATAGATACAAAAAAGCCCAAGAGGTAGGCTCTTGGGCTAGATATTCTTCAATGATGGAAACGATTAGTCGTCGCTGCCCATGATGCCTAGAATACTTAGTAGGCTGATGAAGATGTTGTAGATTGATACGTACAAGCTGATCGTTGCAGAGATGTAGTTTGTTTCACCGCCACGAATGATGTTTTGCGTTGTAAGCAAGATAACACCAGTCGAGAATAGGATGAACATACCGCTCATTGCCAATGATAGTAGAGGCATTTGTAGGAAGATGTTTGCAACCATACCTACAAGTAGTACTACGAAACCAGCTAATAGCATGCCGTTAAGGAACGACAGGTCACGCTTAGTTGTTAGTGCGTAAGCTGATGCGCCCATAAACGCCAGTGCTGTACCGCCAAGTGCAGTTAGGATTACATCACCCATGCCTGCGCCAACGTACATATTGAGAATTGGACCAATGGTGTAGCCTAAGAAACCCGTAAATAGGAATGTGAAGACTAGACCCATGCTGTTGTCGCGGTTCTTCTCTGTTAGGAAAAGTAGGCCGTAGAAGCCAACAAGCATGATAATAAGACCCGGGCGAGGAAGGTTCATCGCCATGGATACGCCTGCTACAACAGCAGACCAAAGTAGTGTCATAGACAGTAATGCGTAGGTGTTACGCAACACTTTATTGGTTTGCAGAGCACTTTCTTGAGATGCTGTGCGTGAAAACATAGGGCTGTTCATAATCTTCCTCGTAAGGTGACTTCAATAGTTATTAGTACATTTATGGGGGTGAAAGTTCGAAAAATCAAGTCTTTCATTCCTCTTGTATACATAAAATAATAATCAAAATAGTCGGTTAAGTGTTTCTGAAGGTGTAACAAAGTATTTCTTTAGGCTGTAATTAAGCATAGCTAAAATACGATCTTCAACCTTTAGTAGTCATAGCCTGTTATTTAGAACTTTAGAAAACCATCTATAACCTTGAAAAATAAAGAGGCGACCTAAGCCGCCTCTATAGTTTATGCATCATAACACATTAATGGTGTAAGATTTGGCTTAAGAAGTTCTGCGTTCTGTCTGATTGTGGGTTTTCAAAGAAGTCGACAGGGTTGTTCTCTTCTATGATTTCACCGGCATCCATAAAGATAACGCGATCTGCTACCTCTTTAGCAAAGCCCATCTCATGCGTTACACAAAGCATTGTCATGCCTTCTTCCGCTAGCTCAACCATTACGTCTAATACTTCTCGAACCATTTCTGGATCGAGGGCTGACGTTGGTTCATCAAACAGCATCACTTGAGGGTTCATACACAAAGAGCGAGCGATAGCTACACGCTGTTGTTGGCCACCAGAAAGCTGACCTGGGAATTTGTCTGCTTGCTCAGGAATTTTTACACGCTCTAGGTATTTCATCGCAATCGCTTCAGCTTCTTCTTTCGGCATCTTTTTGACCCAGATAGGGGCGAGAGTACAGTTCTCTAATACCGTCAGGTGTGGAAACAGATTGAAGTGCTGGAAACACATGCCGACGTCTCGGCGAACAGCTTCGATGTTCTTTAGATCTTCCGTCAATTCATTACCTGAAACGAAGATATGACCTTTTTGGTGCTCTTCTAATCGGTTGATACAGCGGATCATTGTTGATTTACCAGAGCCAGAGGGGCCACAGATAACGATTTTCTCGCCTTTTTTAACTTCTAGATTGATGTTCTTAAGTACGTGGAATTCACCGTACCATTTGTTCATGTCTTTCAACTCGATCATAAGACCTTGAGAGTTGTTTTCTGTCTGCTGCGTCATAATACGTCCTTGATCTTGTTAATTATCGTTTGTGACCGGTGTGAAGTCTGTTTTCTAGCCATATCGAATATCTCGACATGCCAAAACAAAACACCCAGAACACTAACGCGACAAATACATAACTTTCTGTTGAATACCCAAGCCATTCAGGGTCGGTATTCGCGGCTTGGCCAATTCCTAGTACATCAAACATACCAATAATCAAAACAAGACTGGTATCTTTGAACAAACCAATAAAGGTGTTCACAATTGAAGGAATCGTGATTTTAAGAGCTTGAGGCAGAATGATAAGCCCAGTTTTTTTCCAATAGCTTAACCCTAGAGCATCAGCTGCTTCGTATTGACCTTTTGGTATTGCTTGTAAACCACCACGGATTACTTCGGCCATATAGGCTGCACTGAATAGTACTACCCCAACCAGTGCTCTAATCAGCTTATCGGTTTCTGTCCCTTCAGATAAGAAGAGTGGGAGCATTACTGAAGCCATGAATAGAACTGTAATGAGCGGTACGCCACGCCAAATTTCGATGTATACGGTACACATACTGCGAATGATCGGCATCTCTGAGCGACGCCCAAGCGCAAGTGCAACACCAATCGGGAGTGACACTACAATACCAACAAGTGCGATGATCAGTGTAACCAGTAGGCCACCCCATTTATGGGTATCAACAACTTCTAATCCGAAGACACCACCGTATAGTAAACCAGCAATGATAAACGGATAGATGTTGACGAAGAACAGCCAAATCCAGGTGCGCTTAGGTGTTTTTTCATACGCTAATAAAGCAACAAAAATAGCTAAAGTAGCGTAGAAAAAGCGAGGTCGCCACAGTTCAGCTTCTGGGTAGAAGCCATACATGAATTGGTCCCAACGAACGCTAATAAAAACCCAGCAAGCGCCTTCACTAGTACAAGCGTCTCGTGTTGTTCCTATCCAATCGGCACTAATGAATGCCCAATCTGCTATTGCCCATATTAGGGTAAAAGCAAAGTAAGCAAGAACCACAGTGACAACGCTGTTAATTGGTCCATTAAATAGATTTTTTCTTAACCAACCGACAGGGCCAACGGTATTCGCTGGAGGCGGAAGATCAGGTTGAAATTGATGTGTACTCATCTTATCTCTCCACCAACGCTACTTTGCGGTTGTATATGTTCATTAGAGCAGATGTTAATAGGCTCAAGGTCAGGTAGACACCCATTGTCATCGCAATTACTTCGATAGCTTGTCCAGTTTGGTTTAATGTTGTTCCTGCAAATACAGACACAAGATCAGGGTAACCAATGGCCATCGCAAGTGATGAGTTTTTGGTCAGGTTTAGGTACTGACTGGTTAGTGGTGGGATAATAATTCTTAATGCTTGTGGAATAATGACAAGCTTGAGGGTTCTAGAACGTGGGATACCTAGAGACATAGCAGCCTCAGTTTGCCCATGGTTTACGGCGTTAATACCTGAACGAACAATCTCGGCAATGAACGCTGCGGTGTAGATACTTAAAGCAAGCATCAATGCAGCAAGCTCAGGAATTATGCTAACACCACCCTTGAAGTTAAACCCTTTCAAAACAGGGTAATCCGCAGAGATAGGCATGCCCATCACAAAGTAAGTCACTAACGGTAAGCCTAAAATCAACGCTGCAGCAATCCGCAACATAGGTGTTTGTTGGCCGGTTAGTTTTTGCTTGTTGTTAGCCCAGATGTTGATAATAAACGTAGCGATAATACCGACAATCAATGATCCGATGACAATGCTACTGCCTTGTTCTAACACTGGTGCTGGGAAGTACAATCCACGTACGTTCAAGAAAATTGCTTCACCTAGGCTCATGCTTTGACGAGCAGAAGGTAAAGCTTGCAGAACAGCGAAGTACCAGAAAAAGATTTGCAAAAGAAGAGGGATATTTCGGAATATCTCAATGTAGACCGCTGCAAATCGGCTAACCAGCCAGTTTGAAGAGAGCCTAGCGATACCCATACTAAAGCCCAGTACCGTAGCTAGCATGATGCCTAGCACCGAAACTAAAGCGGTATTGAGAAGCCCGACAAAGAATGTACGACCATATGAGAAAGTCTCGTCGTATTCAATCAGTGTTAATCCGATACCAAAACCAGCTTCTTGGGAGAGAAAATCAAAACCAGTGGCGATACCACGGGAATCTAAGTTAGTGAGTGCATTATTTACAATCGTGTAAAAGAAAGCACAAAGCGCCCCGACGGCGATGATTTGGAAAATGATGGAGCGAAAAGTGGGGTTGTAAAATAAGTTGGCACTTTTGGGCTGTGGCTTTGCCTGAGCTGGAGAAATAGTTTCATTAGGTTTCATACTACTATAACCTCAAATCCATTTAATAAATAGGGCGGAAAACTCCGCCCTAATTGATGCTTGAAAATTTATTAACGGATTGGTGGAGCGTACATAAAGCCGCCCGCATTCCATAATGCATTTACACCACGAGAGATCTGAAGTGGAGAACCTGTACCAACAGTACGCTCAAAACTCTCACCGTAGTTACCAACTTGCTTAATTACTTGGTAACCCCAGTCGTCACGAATGCCAAGGCCTTTACCTTTAGGACCGTCTACACCAAGAATACGTTTGATGTTTGGATCTTTTGACTTAAGCATTTCGTCTGCATTTTTAGAAGAGATGCCGTATTCTTCCGCATTAATCATTGCTGAAAGTGTCCACTTAGCAACGTTAAACCATTTGTCATCATCTTGACGAACAACAGGACCTAGAGGCTCTTTAGAGATGATTTCAGGAAGTACTTGTGCAGATTTAGGGTCAGCTAGGTTTAGGCGAAGTGCGTATAGACCAGATTGGTCAGTCGTTAGCACATCACAACGACCTGCGTCGAAACCTTTAGATGTTTGTGCCGCTGTATCGAATACCACTGGCTTGTAAGACATGCCACTGTTACGGAAGTAATCGGCTAGGTTAAGTTCAGTTGTTGTACCTGATTGAACACATACAGAAGCGCCATCAAGCTCTTGAGCACTTGTTAGGCCAAGCTCTTTCTTAACCATGAAGCCTTGACCATCGTAGTAGTTAACGCCTACGAAGTTAAGACCTAGAGCAGTATCACGATGTAGTGTCCATGTTGTGTTGCGAGATAGTACGTCGATTTCGCCAGATTGAAGCGCAGTAAAACGCTCTTTTGCGGTTAGAGGTACATACTTAACTTTCGTCTTGTCACCGAGTACAGCCGCTGCAAGAGCTTGACAATACTCAACATCAATTCCTTCCCATTCACCTTTTGAGTTAGGGTTAGAGAACCCTGGAAGACCGGTACTTACACCACAAGTTAGAAAACCTTGAGATGTGACTTTGTCCAGAGTGCTTTCTGCCGCTGATGCCGATGTTGCCATCATCGCAGTTGATGCAGCTACTACTGAAGCAAGAAGTGTTAGTTTATTTGTCATTTGTATCCTTCCTTGTTAACCAGGTGACACCTGATACTCGTGCTCGTTTGAGTGTCTTTATGTGTTGCGTTTTCTATGACCTTGTTGCTCAAATTACAAGAGTTGCATTTTGCAAATGAAACTGTGTGCGATTTAAGTAACTGTTTATAAGGTTAGGAAAGGATCCGTAGTTTCACAAATGTATAATTTAAAAAGAATTTTGAATGAAATCACAAATCCGAACACAATTAGAATGACCAAATGTTAACTGAATGTAAATAGTGCAACAGTTCACACTGTTGGTGCAACGAGATTTAGAGTTTTATATTGATAATCGACTAGATAAATATTCTGAATGAATGTCACAGTGGTGGAGCATTAACCTTAAAAAAGATTGAAATTTGGTCAATAAATATTTTTATTACACTTGGATAGTTATGAATATGCTTCAAATTTGGTAGCATGGCGGAATAGTTATTGAAGTAGTCTCAAGGAAGAACATGCGTTATTTCCCAATGTTTTTGGATGTAGAAAATAAGCCAATCTTAGTGGTTGGTGGAGGTGAGGTTGCTTGCCGTAAAGTCGACAGCTTGCTACGAGCTGGGGCTGATGTGACTTTAGTGTCTCCCAAGGTTGCACCTTACTTAAAGCAGCTTATCGATGAAGACAAACTTCACTGGGTGCAAAACTTTTACTCATCACAGATCATATCGAAAAATTACCTGCAGGTTTGGGCGACAACAGATAACCCTAGCCTAAATCATCAAGTACATAATGATGCAAAAAACCTGGGTATTCTTGTCAATGTAGTCGATGATTTACCCTATTGTGACTTCATTACGCCATCAATGATTAATCGCGGAAGAATCCAAATTGCCATCTCAAGTGGGGGGGCATCACCTGTTTTGGTAAGAAATATTAGAGAAAAACTCGAAACCGTCTTGCCTCAGAATATCGGCTTGATCGCAGATTTTGGTGCATCAAAACGCAACTCGATTAAAGAGTCATTTCCAACTGTCGATGAGCGTCGTAAATTTTGGGAGCGCTTTTTATCGTCCAGTTTCATCGAACAGGTGACTGACAGAGAGCAGTTAGAATCATACTACCAGCAAGCGCTAACGGAAGGCATTGATAGTGAAGGACAGGTGACTTGGATTGAATTCGAGCAGGACGTTGAGTTGCTGTCTATGAAGGCTTTACGTTTGATGCAAGAGGCAGAGCTCGTACTTTCACCGAGCGATTGTCCATTCGAATTTGTCGACCTGTGCCGTCGAGACGCAGAAAGAGAGAGCTATGCTAACAGCGGAGAGTTATCAACCAAGCTTGAGCAGGCAAGAGCTGAGAAATTGCGAGTGTGTGTGTTTATTCCACCAGCAAGCGTAGAGTTTAATTTGTTGGTCGGCAAAGACCTAAAATTGTCAGCGGCCAAAGTACTTAGTTGAGTTGGCTGATTACCAGCTAGGAACTTCGATTTAAACTGACCAGATAAATAAAAAGCCACTTCCTATAAAGAAGTGGCTTTCTGCTTTTCAAACACGATATTGTGATGATGAATGAGCAACCTAAATAAGCGGTCGCTCAAACTCAAAAATTAGTCGCGGAAGTTGTCAAACTGGAATGGTTGACCAAGCTCACCGCTGCGAACTAAAGCCATAACAGCTTGTAGATCATCACGTTTCTTACCTGTTACACGAACTTTGTCGCCTTGGATAGAAGCTTGAACTTTGACTTTGTTGTCTTTGATTAGCTTAACGATCTTCTTAGCGACATCCGTTTCGATGCCTTGCTTAAAGATAACCGTTTGGTGCCAAGTGCGACCTGTTTGGTCAGCAGCCTTCGCTTCCATCGCGTTAGGATCAACATTACGCTTTGTTAGGTTGCTACGAAGGATATCGCGCATTTGCTTCAGTTGGAAATCGTCTTGAGCAGTCAATTTTACTGATTCATCTTTGTAATCAAAGCTTGCTTCAACTCCGCGGAAATCGAAACGAGTCGATAGTTCGCGGTTTGCGTTGTCTACCGCGTTACGCAGTTCTACTGCTTCTACTTCAGAGATAATGTCAAATGATGGCATTGTGTTGTTTCCTTAAGCTAAGTTTCTATCTTTAATTGCTGTTGCAAGCATGTCTAGCATTGTTGCCGTATCTTCCCAGCTTAGGCATGGGTCCGTAATCGACTTGCCATATTCTAGGTTGTTGATGTCTGTCATTGGCTGGTTGCCTTCAATAATGAAGCTTTCTGCCATGATGCCTGCAATTTGGTTCTTGTTAGATTTAATTTGCTCACAAATGTCTTGTGCCACTTCTAACTGTTTACGGTGTTGTTTCTGACAGTTAGCGTGGCTAAAGTCTACAACCAAACGTTGAGGTAGGTCGAATTCAGCCAGTTGCTTACATGCAGTATCTACAGATTCAGCGTCGAAGTTAGGGCCTTTATCACCACCACGTAGAATAACGTGACCGTATGGATTGCCAGAAGTACGGTAAACCGTCATGCGGCCGTTCTTATCTGGCGAGTAGAAGTAGTGTGAAGCATGTGCTGCACGAATTGCATCGATAGCAATCTTGATGTTGCCGTTGGTTGCGTTCTTGAAGCCAACTGGGCAAGACAGTGCAGAAGCCATTTCACGGTGAATCTGAGATTCAGTCGTACGAGCGCCAATCGCGCCCCAAGTGATAAGGTCCGCAATGTACTGACCTGTGATCATATCAAGGAATTCAGTCGCAGTAGCTAGGCCAAGCTTGTTGATATCTAGAAGAAGCTTACGTGCTTTGTTCAAACCTGTTTCAAGAGCGTACGAACCATCAAGGTTAGGATCGGTAATTAAACCCTTCCAACCTACAACAGTACGAGGCTTCTCGAAGTAGGTTCTCATTACAACGAACAGTTCATCTTTGTACTGGTCTTGAATTTGACTTAGACGTTCAGCGTAATCAAGTGCCGCATCTGTATCGTGAACAGAGCAAGGGCCTACGATAACTAATAGGCGGTTATCACGACCAGTTAGGATATCTTCGATTTGGCGGCGAGAATTTTTAATGCGCTCAGCAACGTCGTCAGTAATAGGGTGTGCATTGCCTAGTTCGGCAGGAGTTGGCATAGGACCCAGAGCTTGGGTTCTCAACTCATCAGTTTTTAATGGCATGTGATAGCTTTTTTATTCTATTGCGAAGTGGTTAAGATAACGGAATTGAACAGAGGAATAAACTCTCTTAAGTCAAAGTTATCTCTGTTATTGCTAATATTCTTATTTTTATCAGCAGGCCAGCGTCAAATAAGGGATTTTCACTTGTATTAACAGGCAGCTATCGGTATTTTCGTTTGAACACAACATAAAAATGCTGGAGCAGCAATGACTCAAGAAAATCAAAGCACTTTGCACCCAGAACTTGTTTTAGGTGATGTGCTGCCTTCTTACAACGATAATAATAATTCCAACCACTTATACGTTTCATTATCCGAACTGGTAATGGACCGTGTCTTCTACCACCCAAGTATTGAAAGTCATCTAGATACACTTACTGATATCGAAAAAACGTCTTTAAATGCGATCCTTGGTGATAAAACAGTTGATGAGCATTTTGTTTCGACCTTGGTGATTGCGATTCAAGCTGCCGTTCAGCCAAATCACACTTCTGTTCGTATCGCATTAAGCAGTGCAGACAGCTATGGTTTCCGTTCACTGCTAGGCGGCAATTGTGAAGCTGAAGAGATTAACCCAGCGCTCGGTATTCGCGGCGTAGCTCGTTATGCGACACCAGAGTACAGCAAGGCTTTCGCTTTAGAGTGTCAGGTCATTAAAACGTTGCGAGAGCAGGGTATTAACGTTGAAGTGGTTGTACCGTATGTACGAGCATTAAGCGATGCTGCTAAGATTATCGATCTGCTTGCCGAGCAAGGCCTACCACGTGGTCTGAACGGTTTGAAAGTACTGTTCTCGTGCGATGTGCCGTCTGCAGTGCTACTAAGCGAAAGATTACTGCATTACTTCGATGGTGTTGTGGTAAACATTGATAGCTTAGCGTCTTTCACTTTAGGTGTAGACAAGCATAATGAAGCTCAGCAACATGCTTTTGATCCTCAAAATGAGGCGGTTATTACCTTGTTGGATATGATTGTTAAAGCGACACTGCACGCGAAGAAACCAGTACTGCTAGTGACCCAAGGCTTAGTGGATTACCCACGCCTACAAGGTTACATTGCCGATCTTGAAGGTGTAGAAACGGTCGTGACTGCATAAAATAGATTGTTGTTTTAATCAATCAACGTGCGGTATCAGTTTGTTTGAAGCGAAAAAGCTTTGAGAATGAAAGAGATATCATTATGCGATGATATCTCTTTTTTGTAACATTTTTTTGACATTCACATCGCTAACCGATTTACTGGTCTGATGACTTAATTGATTAGGCAATCCGAATGTTGACCCCCCTACAAAAAGCAAATTTCTACTTGAGTATGTTTGGCTTTTTTAAAGTGCCTCTGATCTGGTTATGCAGACCAAAATTGCTCGCATTGGATAACCAGCATGTTGAGGTCAAAATCCCTCTTAAAAGACGAACGAAGAATCACCTTAATAGTATGTACTTTGGCGTATTGGCTGTGGGTGCTGATGTGGCGGGTGGTTTTCTTGCGATGAGCAAATCTCAGCAGCAAGGTGAAAAGATATCGTTGGCATTTAAAGAGGTGACGGGCAACTTCTTAAAGCGTCCAGAAGGCGATGTGCATTTCACTTGTAACGATGGTGAGTTGATCAACACCATGCTGGCAGAAACCATGTCTACAGGGGAGCGTGTCAACCAACCTGTAACCATTATTGCGACTTGCCCATCTTTGCATGGTGACGAGCCAATGGCCGAGTTCACGCTAACGCTTTCGATTAAGAAAGTCCCGTCTAGGAAATAGTTTGGAAATAGATGGTCCTTTTGAATAAGTGGAGAGCGGTATGTGAATTGAATACGCACATACCGTAACAAGATTAAGATTCTTGAGTGATTTGCTCGATGTCCACTATCTTTGAACGGTTCATTACGATTTTCCAACGGTAATAGGTCGGTTCGTTATCGTGATTGTTCTCTTTAATGATTAGGTTGAGCAAGTGACGCTTTTCTACGGATTCACGGCTAACTTGCCCTTCATTCAAGCGATACACCTTATTTGATCCCTTATCCATCAAACGGGTCAGCGCTCTGAGACTGATAGATAGTGTTTCACGAGTCTCTTCATAACCACTCATGAACGTCGACGTCGACATCTCCGTATGCGAACGGTAATGCAATATTTGCTCTTCGCGTTGAACGACACGCTTCTTACGTATCGATTGAATACGGTCTGCTAACTTGGAGAAATTCGCATAGTCCAACCATTCAAGCTTATGGCCGACAGACTTATTGGTCGTTGGGTCATAGTAACGACGCTTCCATTTCGGCTTGCCTTTACGCAGCCAGCGCCAAAGGATGTCTCTCAAGTCATCTTTGAAGATTTCACGCAACGCATAGATAAATGACATCGACACGATGAAAGAGGCCGTAATTTCGCCCAAGAAATCACGGGCCAAAATGACGGTTGTCGTCACCACCACCATAACTAAGCCAGTCGCGATACCTTTAACGGCACGTTTGACGTTTTTACCCATGGAGGTGGTCTTCTCCTTGAGTACGATAGGGTGTTCTATCAAACGTCGCAGTAGTCTCATCTTATTACTCAGACGGGTGACGTCTTCACGTACTTTAGCTGAGTTGTAGCGATTAAGTTTTCGATGGGCTGTCTCTTTTTCACAAAGCGTCAAGAGGCGCTCTTTTATCGTCGAGTATTCGCTGCCACGTGGCATATGTGATACCAAAGATAAGAACTTTTGCTCCGTATACCAAGAAAGGTAATTATCGATATTGGCATAATAGCGCTTTAGGTTTTCTTCATAAGGAATACTACGACGAAGCTTCTTCAAGATGTCTAACGCGAGCTCAATGACTTCATCAACCTCATCAGCTGTTACGTCGTCACTATCAGTTTTATTCAAGCTGTTTACCGCTTTATCTAAAGCAATAACATATTGGTAGGCGAACAAACTCAAACTGACACGATACTGTGTTGTCGATAAGCGTCCACGTTTTGCCAAGCGGCTATGTACTAGTGGTAATAGTGTCTTGTCACTATGGTAAGCGCGCTTTTGAGTAATTGAGCTGTAGAAAAAGGCACTTTCAGAAAGTACTTCAGGAGTCAGTCCGAGTTCACCGGGAATGAATAGATAAACGTCCATGTCGAGCTTTTTGGTCTTCGCCATCGCATGGTTAATTTTAAGTGTTATCGCATCTTGTTTGTCAACGGTGATCAACGATGTCTCCTAGAATGTAAAAATATGAATGAAACTAGCGAAAGCATATCAGAGATCACGTATAATCTCCGCCAAATTTAAAGTAGAGACAATCTTGATGATTAATATTGGTCAAATAAACAACTTAGAAGTAGTAAAACAAGCAGACTTCGGTGTATTCCTTGGCGCTAGCGACTATGGAACCGTGTTGCTGCCGAAACGATTTACTCCTGAAGGTGTTGAAATTGGTCAAAAGCTAGATGTGTTCTTATACATTGATTCTGATAACCAGATCGCTGCAACCACTGAAACCCCAATTGCCCAAGTAGGCCAGTTTGGCTTGATGACAGTTGAAGGTGTTAACAGTACGGGTGCATTCATGAGCTGGGGCGTGAAAGGTAAAGACCTTCTTGTTCCTTTCAGCGAGCAGCGCGGTCGTTTAAACGAAGGCCAGTCAATCTTAGTCTATGTGTATATCGATAAAGCATCGAGCCGCATTGTAGGTACAACAAAGTTCAACAAATGGTTAGACAACACACCTGCGACTTATAAGCAAAATGAACAAGTGGATCTTATAATCGCTGAACGTAGCCAATTGGGTTACAAAGCGATTGTGAACGGTGAACACTGGGGTATGATTTTCCCGTCAGACATTATCGGTAAGCTGTTCATTGGTAAAACGCTAAAAGGCTACATTAAAAACGTTCGTGAAGAAGACGGTAAGATTGACTTGTCTCTTCAGAAGATTGGTGTAGCTAAAATGGATGACCTGAGCACAAAGGTTCTTGACCTACTTGAAAAGAAAGGCGGTTACTTGCCTCTGAATGATAAGTCTTCTCCTGAGGTTATTTTCTCTGCATTCAGAACCAGCAAGGGTACTTTCAAGAAGACGATAGGTGGTTTGTACAAATCTGGTAAGATCACTATCGACAAAGAAGGTATCAGCTTAGTTAAATAAGCTAACCTGTCGGTCAAAAAAAAGCCCAAACCTTCCTGTTTGGGCTTAGGGGAAAGGGCTCCGAAGAGCCTACGCTAATTGTTTTAATCTCTGGACCATAGATAGAAGTCTAGTTTAAATTCTCCAATAAGCGATTTTTGTTTTTTAAAATAGCGACTTGAATTGATATTTGTATAATTAAGTGTTGATTTTTCAGTGCTTCCCTTGAAATGAACTAGCCGACAAGAATAGAAAAAGCCCAAACAATGAATGTTGTTTGGGCTTTTTGTTTTTCTCAGTACAGTGTGAGCTTTAATCGAACGACTAGAAAAGGTTTTTGTCGCGTACTAGCTCTCTTGGTAAGCCGTTCTTCAATCGGTTACCTACCCATTTACCAAGGCCGATGATTGCGCCGTTGTATTTTACTAGCACTTCGCCTTTGTCTGACAAGCCTTCTGGGCGAACGTCTCGGCCCATGAACCATTCTCGAGCATCTTCGATGCTGAGGTCTACGATGTTAGCTTCATTACCTGTCGCGAGCGTTGTCGCGACTTGGTGCTGCCATCGGTAACCTTTTTTATGGGTTTCCGCGATCTTAATTCCCATGCGAGAGAAACGGAATTCACCGATCATCGGCTCTAGCGCTTCTGGGAATAGCCAAACGTCTTTATCTCGAATCCAAACTTGAGTATCACTTGGCAATTCGATATCGAGAGTACTCATTAGTTGTTCAGCGACTTCTTGCTGAGTTTTCTTTGATGCTTTCTCAAATGGGAATTTACCCATACGCTTTTTAACTTCTGGTGGAGTAACTGACGCTAATTTACGGATACGTGCAACGAAGAAACCTTCTGAGTCATACACCTGTGGGAAAATGTGTAGAAAGCCTTCTTCTGTTGTGGTTGCTTTCGCATTGTCGAACAGTGATTCAAGGGATTCGAATTCTACCGCATCACCAAAGGTTTCTTTTAGGTGATGGCACACTTGTTGGTTCTCTTCAGTACTTAACGTACATGTTGAGTAAACCAAAATACCATTAGGTTTAAGAGCATGAAACGCGCTTTCAATCAGATCTTTTTGAGTGTCAGCAATATCGACTACAGATTGATAAGTCCAGTTCTTCATCGCATCAGCGTCTTTACGAATGGTACCTTCGCCAGAGCAGGGCGCGTCTAGCAGCACAGCATCAAACTGTTCTGGTAACCAACCACCGAAAACTCGACCGTCAAAGTTACTTAGAGCGGCATTACGAACACCACAACGTTCGATGTTAGCGTGAAGGACTTTCACACGGCTTGCTGCGTATTCATTGGCAACCAATACACCGCGATTATTCATTAGCGCAGCGATTTGAGTGGTTTTAGAGCCTGGTGCAGCCGCAGTGTCTAACACCGCTTGGTAATCAGCTTCACCTTGGAAAAGTGCCGAAGGTGGCATCATCGAGCTGGCTTCTTGGATGTAGAAAAGACCAGACATGTGTTCTGCCGTATTACCTAGTGGCGCTTCACTCTCATCAGCTGTAATCCAAAAGCCCGTTTCGCACCAAGGTACAGGTTCCAGTTCCCAGCCTTTCTCTTTTGCTCGTACGAGGAAGTCTTCAACACTGATTTTCAATGTGTTGACTCGAATACTTTTACGAAGTGGTTTTTGGCATGAAGCGACAAAAGAAGCCATATCTAGATGACTAGGCATGATTGCTTCGATGTGCGTTAGGAATTCTTCTGGAATATATACGTTAGCGTGCAAAAGAGTATCTCGATTTATTGCATTAATGCGGTGAGTTTAAAGCAAAATGAGGCCGTCCTAAACCATATTTATAGCAAACAACAAAAATGCAGCCTAATGGCTGCATTTTGATGAAGAATTAATCTTCCTGAAACGTGTGGGAATTCACTCTATGGGCGAGGAATCGCGGTTCTCCATGATTTCCACTCATCTTCGGCTTGAGGATAGAGATAGAAAGACTGATCTTCGCTTGCGACTGGTTGAAGTTCATTCGTCGGTGGGGTTGAGAATGTAATACCACCTCTTAATAAGCTGTCTACCGTTCCGGCTTTGATGTTTGCGCCTGACAGACCAATAGAGACATCGACGCCCGACACGTTCCAGAACACAGTGTTTGCGCGAATTAGATACGCGTAATCAGGTTCTATTTGAATCGTAGATATAATGCGGTCGGCAAACTCGCCTAGCTGAACATCGATAACACTGCCGATTTCAAGCTCGCGGAATAGGATAGGTGTGCCTTCTGATACCGAGCCTCGCGTTTCGCTTTGTAGCTGGAATATTTTGCCTTCAGGCTGCACTGGTCCCTTGCTAAGCTCAAATTTCGTGTTTCTTTCACCTTTGCCCGGATCTACGTTGATGTGTTTAGAGAGGATCGCAGAGACGTTTTTGATGCCGTTAAGGCCAATCTCAGGTTCTGCCAACCAGAAGTGACTGTTCGCCACGGCAATCTTGTCGACGTACTCAGGTAAAATACGCGCAGTAATCTCAATACCGCCTTTGTTGAAGTTCGGAATCACCAAAGTAACCTCACCAACAGTGACACCTTGATATTTGATCGCCATACCCTTGCTGACTTCTTGATCGCCAGAAGAGGTGATAGTAATCGCGCGGCCAAATTTTCGAGCGGATTTCGAATCTTTATAAAGCTTCCACACATCACCAAGTTTGTTGTCGATTCCCGGCAGAGAGTCAAAAGCAATACCGCCTTGGATAAGAGTTTTAACTGGCGCCGCTTTAATACTGATACCCGATAGTGACGCATCAACCTCAACGCCTGAACGGTTCCAGAAAACGGTATGCTTATTGAGCAAGTGCGTATAACGATTTTCGATCGTGACTTTGATTCTTACACCACCGTCTGCAAGCTGAAAATCAGAAATACTACCCACTTGTAGGTTGCGATAGAGTAGTGGGCTGCCTTTAGAAATTGAAGGTAACTCACTGGCAAACAACGAAAGCGTCTTTGAGCCGGACTGATTAAACTTAGCGATTTCTGCTAACGATTTACTTTGGAAAAGTTGGTAGTCCGTTCGAGCTTCAGATTTACCTTCACTTACAAAGCTAATTGAGCCAGTCAGAAGCTGTTTTGCTGGTGGAACAGTAACACTCAAACCTGATTCAGTAAGCTCCGCGGTCGCACTGCCTGTCACGAAGAAACGGTTGTGACTTTTGATAAGGTGCGCGTACTCGTTGTCGATAAGCGCATCCATGAACACTTCGTGCTTATCAGAGCCAGTGCCAACACCATCGACTAAGCCCACTTGGATGATAGAGCCAACAGCAATACCTTTGTAGAGCAGTTGTGTACCGACATCCAGTCCGAACGAATTGTTTGAGGTTAAGCGAATCGCAACGGATTTCTCTTGTTCCTGACTGAATTCGTTCTTACGGATCGCAGTAAATCGACGGGCTTTTTCACCTTTGCCCGGTACCAAGGTTAAAAAGTTACCTGTCACTAAGTTGGCAATGTTTTTCATGCCAGTAAGCGATAGTTCAGCTTCTTCTAGAACGAATTTACTGCCGCTATTTAAAAAGTCACTGAATGCAGGCTGGATAGCAGCGGATGCGACCACGTTTTCACGTCCTTCGCTTAAAGATAAGTCGGTGATTTGACCGATTTCAATGCCGCGATACATGATCGGAGCGCCCGTTGCACTGATCTTGTTATCATCGGGAACAGCGATCTTGATAGAGATACCACGACCTGCTGTTTTCAAATCTGGGTAAAGTTTGAATTTGGTGTTCATCTCGACAGGCTGACCTTCTCCCGGAGAGTCGACCGCAATTGAACCGCCAAGTAGCGCACTGAGGCTTTCTAAGCGCACGTCAACACCTGAAAATCCAATACTGGCACCTAAGCCACTTACATTCCAAAAACGGCTTTGATCGGTAATGATATGGCTGTATTCATCTTTAATTGACGCTTGAATGGTTACGGATTTAGCGTTGTCGTTTAGCTGGTAGTTGTAAACCTCACCAATGGGGATTTTACGATAAACGATTTGAGAGCCAACAGACACACCACCTAGATCTTTGGTCGTCAATGAGATGTTTAGACCTTCAGAAGCCAGCAAATCAGAAGGGGACGACTCTAAAGCCTGAAAAACGGTTTCTGGCTCTTCTTTAGTTTCGCTAGGGTGTATAGCGATATAGTTACCTGAAACAAGTGCATCTAACCCAGAGATACCAGACAAACTGGCCGTTGGCTTTACGAGCCAAAAACGTGTGCCTTTTGATAGTAGTTTCTTCGCTTCTGGGTAGATGTCAGCATCGACATAGATGCTCGATAGATCTTTGGATAAGGTGATGTCGCGCACCATACCCACCTCTAAGCCTTGGTAACGAATCGTTGTTCGACCTGCGACTAAACCTGCGGCATCTGAAAAGTATATCTGAACACGTTGGCCTGCATCGTGGATCGATTTCATGACCAACCAACCGGCTAATGCGACGGTTAATATCGGCAGAATCCACAAAGGTGAGATGCCTTTGTTTTTCCTTACTTCTGGTGAATATGACGTTTGTGATTGGTTATCGTTGTTCATTCACTGACTCATCTTTAGAGGTGTAGTTATCCCAAATTAGCCTAGGATCTAAGCTTTCCGCTGCTAGCATCGTGAGAACAACCACGACGCCAAAAGCGACTGCACCATAACCTGGTGTAAAGTTTAAAATTTGTCCGCGGTCGACCAAGGTCATCATGATCGAAATAACGAATAGATCCATAACCGACCATTTTCCCACCCATTTCACGATGAAATAGATGGTCATACGTTGTCTGTGGTAAATCGTACGCTTCATCTTGATACAGATTAAGATGTACGCGAGGCCCAGTATTTTCGCGACGGGAACGACGATACTGGCAATGAAAATGATCGCTGCAATGCCATACATATCGCTATTTATTAGCGACGCGACACCGGAAATTATTGTGTCTTCTAGCCTTTGTCCGTTGGTGATAAGGATAGAAATCGGAATGACGTTGGCTGGCACAATAGCCACTGATGCGGCAAACAACAGTGCCCATGTCTTCTGTATAGAGTAGGGCTTGCGGTGGTATAAGTCATGGTGACAACGCACGCAAGTATGCCCATCCGGTTGAGATAGGTGGCAGTTGTGACAGTGTACGTTCTTACTTTCAGTAAATGAGTAGTCAGATTCTTTTGTCCAAGCTTCCCAGTAGCGACGCACGCTGGTGCGGCTTACCAACAATACACTGAAAAGCTGCAGAAGAATGAGGCCAACCAATCCAGGGCCGACAAAAATATCGGAATAGTCTTGCAGTTTGAAACATGAGACCGCCAAACTTACCAGAAACACATCCAACATCATCCAATGTTTTAATGTCTGGATGATGGCTAACGCATACCTAAATGGTGTAAAAAATTTGAAGCGCAATGATAAATGGGTAATGAGTACCGATGTACACACGAGCAACGGAGCGATCGAACTGCAGAACAGGATCAGTAAGCCAAGCAGAGGGAAGCCTTCACCCATTAAAGTAAAGACGCCGGATGGTAATGTAGCAGGTATCATGACACCAATCAGGCGAATACTGATGAATTCAAAAAAGTGCGAGGGGATAAACAGCAATAAGCAGGTAATCGCAATTGCTAGGTTTCCAGAGAGGCTAGGGGTCCCGCCTCTATAAAGCTGAGTACCACACCTTGGACAGTAAGCAGATTTCCCCAAAGGGATGTCCATTTTATCTACGGGAAGCTCGCAGCCCTGACAAAGACGCACTGAGCTGCTATCGCATTGATGCTTCGTTGATAAAGGGGTGGTAACGGATGGGGAGGTCACGCGACCTCCCAAGTTGAAACGTTAGTCAGACTCGATGCCCGACTTAAAGACTCAGAACTATAAACATCAGGCGTGCGATTGCACACTGCCGTAGAGTGTTTGATAAAGTCCTTGTTGTTCAACCAATTCACCATGTGTTCCCGTCTGTGTGACTTGCCCATCTTCTAAAACATAGATTAGATCGGCTTGTTTCACCGCTGATAATCGATGAGCCACTATCAAAGTTGTGCGATCTTTCAAAAACTCGCTCAGAGCTTTATGCAGTGCCGACTCTGTTGCAGTGTCGAGTGCAGATGTCGCTTCATCAAGAATAACAAACTTAGGATTGCTCAGCACCATGCGGGCTATTGCTAGACGTTGTCGTTGACCGCCAGACAGTCGAACTCCGTTCCTACCAATTTGTGTATCCAATCCATTACTCAGTTGCTTAATAACATCTTGCATTTGAGAGACTTCAAGCGCACGCCATAACGACATTTCATCGTATTCAGCGCCAAGGGTCAGATTATGCCTTAATGTATCGTTAAAGAGTATAGGTTGTTGTAAAACAACGGCAATTTCATTGCGGATAATATCAAAGCTGATGTCATCAGTTTTTTCGCCGTTATAGCGTATACAACCTGAATCGGCTTGATAAACCCCAATCAGCAATTGGATTAATGTGGATTTACCGCCACCACTCGCACCCACTAAAGCGACCTTTTTACCAGCAGGGATGTGCAGTGATAGGCTATTTAAAACAGTGTTTTCTAATGTGTAAGAGAATGTAACGTTTTCGATGTCTACCGTCACTTCTTGGTTTTCATTGAAAGGGTTTACCTTGCTTACTGGGCGATGCTCTTCTTCTAACTTCAGAAGATCATTGATTCGTTGTAGTGCCGCCTTCGCGCTATACCAAGAGAATTGAATCCCTAGCAGCTCTTGAACTGGGCCTAACATAAACCATAAGTAACCGAATACCGCGAAGATCTGACCGATGGTTAAGTCACTGAATAGCACCATTAACATCGCGACAGCTCGGAAAAGTTCAAAGCCTAATAGAAAGAGCAGAAACGAAACACGCCCAGCAGCTTCAGATTGCCAAGCGTATTTGTCGGCATCGATTCTTACTTGGTTCGCTTGAACCTTCAATTCATCTAGGAAGATACGTTCTTTGTTGGCTGCACGTAGCTGATAAATACCATCTAAGGTTTCAACCAAGCGGTTTTGAAAACGTTCGAAAGATTGGTTCTCGTACTTTTTAAGGTGCTTAACCTTGCTGCCTAGTTTACGGGAGAAATAAATCACAACAGGATTGACCAGTAAAATGAACAACCCTAATCGCCATTCTAACCACAATAACACGATCGCGGTGCCAAACACGGTTAAGAAGCTGATGAGGAACTTAGACAAAGTCGAGCCAATGAACTTATCTATCGTCTCTATGTCTGTTATCAGGTGGGCGTTGATACCACCGCTGCCTTTGGTTTCGTACTGTCTAATACTAATGCGGCCAAGCTTATCTATCATCTTGCTTCGCATTTGATAGGTAATTGTTTTTGAGACGAGTGTAAATTGACGCCCTTGCAGAATGTTTAACGCTTGGCTAATGGTGCGCATGATAATCACTAACAGCAAAGTTAGTGCTATATAGCCAGTCGGTGTTTGTAACGATGATGGAAGTAGGTGGTTCATCATCTCTAAGCCTGAAGCTGGCTTATCAAGTAATACTTCATCAACCATTAATGGCATGAGCAACGGGATAGGGACACTAATGAGAGTTGCAAATATGGCAATAATGTTAGCAAACAGTAATTTGGACTTGTGTTTTTTTACTTGAGTTATTAACCAAGAACGGCTAATAGTGTCTTTTGAATTGTTCATTGTAATGAGAATAAGTCCTATTTAGTTTGATGGCCGCATTCTACTGCGTTCTCTTGATAATGGAAGTCTCAATTTAATTGGAAGTTAATATGAAAATAGAACATTACCAACGCTTAACCAAACAAGCCGTTGCATTAATTGAATCAGAAACCGATCTAACTGCTAATCTTGCTAATATCAGTTCATTATTATTCATGGAATTGGATGAACTGAATTGGGCGGGTTTCTATTTAATGAAGCAGGACCAAGCTAAGGAAAAAGACGAACTTGTACTGGGTCCTTTCCAAGGTCAACCTGCTTGTGTACGAATTCCGGTAGGGCGTGGTGTGTGTGGAACTGCGGTTGCGACGAATACAGTTCAGCGCATTCATGATGTTCATGAGTTCGAAGGTCACATCGCATGTGACGCTGCAAGTAACTCAGAAATCGTCATTCCGTTCTCGATTGGCGGAAAAATCGCTGGCGTTCTTGATATCGACAGCCCAAATATTGGTCGTTTTTCTCAAATTGACGAGGACGGATTAACATTTTTCATGGCAGAAGTGGAAAAGCTGCTTAATTCGCACGCGAACAAGGCATAAATTATTCTCTTACTGTGGTTTTTCCCAAGCATCTCTCTATAATACGTAAAAATATTTTCTTAATGCTCGCGGAAAACCGCAAAAACCAGGAACCCACATGGAAAACACTGAAAAGTTAAAAAACAGCAAAGAAGTTATCGCATATATTGCTGAATGTTTCCCTAAATGCTTTACTCTAGAAGGTGAAGCGAAGCCACTTAAAATTGGTATTTTTCAAGATCTTGCTGAACGTCTAAACGAAGACGAAAAAGTAAGTAAGACTCAGCTTCGTGCAGCGTTAAGACAGTACACATCATCATGGCGTTACCTGCACGGCGTAAAAGCTGGCGCAGAACGTGTTGACCTAGACGGCAACGCGTGTGGCACACTAGAAGAAGAGCACGTTGAACACGCTAAAGCGACACTTGCAGAAAGCAAAGCGAAAGTTCAGGCTCGTCGTAAAGAACAAGCACAAAAAGCTCGTGAAGAAGGCAAAGCGAAACCTAAGGCGAAGAAAGCTCAACAGCCTCGTCGTCAAGCGCCTAAAGCACCAAAAGTAGAAAAGCCTGTAGAAACACGCGCTTTGAACGCTGACGAATTTATCGCTGGCAAAGAAGTAAATGTGAACATGGGTAAAGGAAACATGGCTGCGACCATTGTTGAAATCAATAAGGAAGATGTGCGTGTTCAGTTAGCAAACGGCCTACAAATGGTTGTTAAAGCGGAGCACTTGCGCGCTTAAAGGAGATACTCCTACGCATGAAATGCCGTTCAAAATTGACACTGATTGCTGCTAGCTTTTGGCTAGCAGCTTCAGCTCAGGCTCTCGAAGCCAAATTAGATCAGGACGATTTACCTCTACTCGCTCCTGAGGTCCAACACGAAACTGCTAGTAAACGTGTTACTTCTCGATTTACTCGTTCTCACTATAAGCACTTCAATCTCAACGATGATTTCTCTCAAGCTATCTTTAATCGTTACTTAGAGATGCTAGATTATAATCGTAATATCTTCACTCAAGCTGATATTGACTCTTTCGCTGCGTCTTCTACACAAATTGATGATCAGCTGAAATCGGGCAATAACCAGATTGCATTCGATGTTTATAATTTGTCTATGCAGAAGCGTTTTGAACGTTTTCAATATGCATTGTCTTTGCTAGATACAGAGATTAAGTTTGATACCGATGAAAGTATTGAGCTCAATCGTAGCGAAGCGGAATGGCCAAAAGATATCGCTGAAGTGAATGAGCTTTGGAGAAAACGCGTTAAATACGATGCGTTGAATCTAAAACTTACTGGTAAAGAGTGGCCAGAGATTCAAGAAGTTTTGGAAAAGCGTTACAACAATGCGATGAAGCGTATTACGCAATCGCACAACGAAGATGCTTTCCAGATCTACATGAACGCATTTGCGCGTGAAGTTGATCCGCATACCAGTTACCTTTCTCCAAGAAATGCAGAGCAATTCCAATCTGAGATGAACCTATCTCTAGAAGGTATTGGTGCTGTACTTCAGATGACAGACGACTACACCGTTATTCGATCTTTAGTTGCTGGTGGTCCTGCGTCAAATAGCAAACAGCTGAGCGATGGCGACCGTATTGTTGGTGTTGGTCAAGATGGTGAAGAGATTGTTGATGTTATCGGCTGGCGTTTAGACGATGTAGTGCAATTAATTAAAGGACCGAAAGGGACCAAAGTTAAGCTACAGATCTTGCCAGACGGTAAAGATGCAAAAAGTCACGTTGTCACAATTGTACGCGATAAGATTCGTTTAGAAGACCGCGCTGTTAAGTCAGAAGTTATCGAGAAAGATGGCAAGAAGATTGGTGTACTAGAAGTACCAAGTTTCTATGTTGGCCTTTCTAAAGATACCGATAAACTGATCACCGAACTTAAAGAGCAAGGTGTTGAAGGTATTATTGTTGATCTGCGAAACAACGGTGGTGGTGCACTAACGGAAGCAACCGAACTCTCTGGTTTGTTTATCAAAGAGGGGCCTGTTGTTCAGGTTCGTGATAGCTACGGTCGTGTCAAAGTGAACAGCGATACTGATGGTGAAATCAGTTACCAAGGTCCTTTAACGGTATTGGTGAATCGCTACAGTGCTTCGGCATCTGAGATCTTTGCAGCAGCGATGCAGGATTACGGTCGTGCAATCATCCTAGGTGAGAACTCTTTCGGTAAAGGTACGGTACAACAGCATCGTTCTTTGAATCATATTTATGATTTGTTCGACAAAGAGTTGGGCTACGTTCAATACACAATCCAAAAGTTCTACCGAATCAATGGTGGTAGTACGCAAAACAAAGGTGTAGTGCCTGATATTGCTTACCCAACACCAATTGACCCGGCAGATACCGGAGAAAGTGTTGAAGATAATGCTCTACCTTGGGACAGCATTGATAAAGCAAACTACTCAGTGTTACAGCGTAACGACGAGCAAATTGCTGCTTTAACGGCTCAACACCAAGCTCGTATTGCGACAGATATGGAATTTGGCTTTATCGCGCAAGATATTGAAAAATATAAGGCAGATAAAGACGATAATGACCTTTCTTTGAATGAAAAGGTACGTCAGCAAGAGAGCGATGATGCGGATGTACTTCGTCTAGATCGTATCAATCAACGTCAAAAAGCTGCTAAGTTAGAGGCGTTTAAAACGTTGGATGATATTCCTAAAGACTATGAAGCCCCGGATGCTTATCTTGATGAGTCTGTTGCTATCATGCTGGATATGATCAAGAAATAGAGCAAATGCCTGTTAAAGGTAATTGTTTAAAGACGCGAAATTTAAAAAGCGAGCCTAGGCTCGCTTTTTTTGTGCCTATGATTTGAAAGGAATATTTGATTATTTTGATTGAGATTGTCGCAAAGTACTTTAAATATTGAGGGGGATTTAGCTCTATTTTGCGGTCAATAATGACAGATAAGTTACTTTGCATTTGAAATTTAGTGACTTGGATCAAATTTTTTCGCTTTCTATTCATTACGTGCCTAAGCTTAAAGAAAATGAGGGGGCGCGTATGAAATGGATTCTACTATTTTTATCTTGTTTAAGTTTTGTGGCTTTCGGCAGTGAAGTAGCTCCGAGCAACCAACAATCAAAAAGTGATAGTAATCTATCTCATTTTGATCTACCTCTGTTGCTTGGCGATTGGTATTTGATGAATCCAGATCCTGAGCAAGGCACTGAAAACTTTAGAGCAATTAAGCTGACTCTTGATTCAAACTACTCATTTTCAATTGATATTCAAAAGAAAGACTACAGTGTGGATCATTGGGAAGGTTTGTATAACGCTAATGAAGACACGATTATTTTAGGTTTGAATACTTCTGAACCGCAGGTTTATGCGTACAGCAGTAACCACAATATGCTAAATCTTAACGGTGTTATGTTCACCAAAGCCTTGCCAAACGCATTAGCGGGGATCTGGTCAAGCGCCGAGCTTTCCGGAAGTGATTTACGTGCGAGTAATATTCAAAAAATGGATTTGGTTCTTCAACCAGACTTTATATTCATGTTCCGAGTTTCCGATGAAGAAGGTGGTGAAGTCATTCGCCGCGGTGTGTACTACACCGAAGGCGACCAGCTAGTGTTACTTTATGAGAATGGTGAACATGGTACTCGTTACACACTGAACAGCGATGTGTTAACACTGCAAGGTGAAGAGGGAGACATGTTTGCGGTGCTCAATCGCATCCGATAATCGTGAGTTTTAGCAGTTAAGTCGTACTCGTTGATAATATTGTGCACAGTTCATTTCTTAGGCGTTCCTGTCTGATTTGATTGATAAAATAGCAAAACATGGAGGCATTTTCTTACAATGCCTCCTTTTTTTAATATTCCCCTTGTTTTATTGGCGCTCAACCTTTAGATATAGACAGTTAAAAAATAATTACGCATAACGATCAAAAGGAACCCGTCATGGCACATACACCTCAAGCCAAGTATCGTAAAGATTATCAATCACCATCTCACACTATTTCTGAAATCGATCTTACTTTCGATTTGTACGATTCAGCATCCATCATTACGGCTGTGTCTAGTGTTAAGCAAGAGAAAGATAGCTCGACCTTAGTACTTGATGGTGAAGGCTTGAAGTTGGTTTCTGTTTTGGTAGAAGGTAAAGCGTGGACTCAGTATGAGCAGTCTGAAACTCAACTGACACTGAACGATTTACCAAAAGAATTCACATTAATGATCGTTACCGAAGTTAATCCTGAAGGGAACAGCGCACTTGAAGGATTGTACAAATCAGGTGGTGCTTTCTGTACTCAATGTGAAGCGGAAGGTTTCCGTCGTATTACTTACTACATGGATCGCCCAGACGTATTGGCGAAATTCACCACAACGGTAATCGCAGACAAAGCAGAGAACCCGTTCTTATTAAGTAATGGTAACCGTGTAGATGAAGGCGAAGTTGAAAATGGTCGTCACTGGGTGAAGTGGCAAGATCCACATCCAAAACCAGCGTACCTGTTTGCACTAGTAGCCGGTGATTTTGATGTACTTCGTGATGCTTACACTACGCAATCAGGCCGCAAGGTTGACCTAGAAATCTTTGTCGACAAAGGCAACCTAGACAGAGCTAACCACGCGATGGTTTCTTTGATTAACTCAATGAAGTGGGATGAAGAGCGTTTCAACTTAGAATACGACTTAGACATCTACATGATCGTAGCCGTTGATTTCTTCAATATGGGCGCGATGGAAAACAAAGGTCTGAACGTATTCAACTCGAAATTTGTTCTAGCGAATGACCAAACTGCAACGGATACAGACTACCTAGGTATCGAAGCGGTAATCGGTCACGAATATTTCCATAACTGGACCGGCAACCGAGTGACTTGCCGCGATTGGTTCCAACTAAGCTTGAAAGAAGGCTTAACGGTATTCCGTGACCAAGAGTTCTCTTCGGATCTTGGTTCTCGTGCAGTAAACCGTATCAACAACGTACGTATTATCCGCGGTCCACAATTCGCAGAAGATGCGAGCCCAATGTCACATCCAATTCGTCCAGATAAAGTGATAGAAATGAATAACTTCTACACTTTGACAGTGTACGAAAAGGGCAGTGAAGTGATCCGTATGATCCATACATTGTTGGGCGAAGATGGTTTCCAAAAAGGTATGAAGCTGTACTTCGAACGTCACGATGGTACGGCAGCAACATGTGAAGATTTCGTGGCAGCAATGGAAGATGCATCAGGTGTTGATCTGTCTCAGTTCCGTTTATGGTACAGCCAGTCTGGTACGCCAACGCTGTCTGTTGAAAGTCATTACGATGCAGATAAGAAACAATACACGTTAACAACTCGTCAAGTAACGGCACCAACACATGAGCAAGCTGAAAAACAAGCCCTGCATATTCCTCTAGACATCGAACTGTACACAGCGACAGGTGATGTGATTGAGTTACAATGTAACGGCAAGCCTGTTCACAATGTATTAGATGTGAAAGAAGCTGAACAGACTTTTGTGTTCGAGAACGTAAGCGAGAAACCAGTGCCATCATTGCTGCGTGAATTCTCTGCACCAGTAAAACTTGAATACGACTATTCAGATGACGAGCTGATCTTCTTAATGGTGAATGCGTGCAATGAGTTTTCTCGCTGGGATGCGGGTCAAATGCTATTGGCTAAGTACATTCGCAGTAACGTTGAGAACGTTCAACAAGGTCAGAAGTTTGAATTATCAGAGTCTGTTGTTGATGCATTCCGCGGCGTACTACTGAGTGATTCGCTAGAACCTGCATTCATCGCAGAAATGCTTTCATTGCCAAGCCACAACGAAGTATCAGGTTGGTATGAGCGTGTTGATATTGATGCGGTTGCATCTGTGTTGAATTCAATGAAGGTAACACTGGCTACAAAACTTGAAGACGAACTGGCTGCGGTTTATCACAGCAATGCACTAGCGGAATACACAATCGATCACGATTCGATTGGTAAGCGCACTTTGCGTAAAGTTTGCCTAAGTTACTTAGCACATACAGAGCAGGGTAACAATTTGGTTGTTGCAATGTACCAGCAGGCAAACAACATGACAGATACAATGGCAGCGATGGGCGCGGCAAACAGCGCACAACTGGCATGTCGTGAAACTTTGATGGCAGATTACAGCGACAAGTGGAAACACGACGGCCTTGTTATGGATAAGTGGTTTGCATTGCAAGGTACAAACCCAAGTTCAAACGCACTTGAAGTTATCAAAGCGTCGATGTCGCACCAAGCGTTCAGTTTGAAGAACCCGAACCGTACCCGTAACTTGGTCGGTTCATTCTTAAACATGAACCCGGTTCAGTTTCACGACAAGTCAGGTCAGGGCTATGAGTTTGCAGGAGAAATCTTGCGTGAACTGAACAGCAGCAACCCGCAAGTGGCTTCACGTCTGATTGACCCGCTACTTAAGTTCCGTAAGTACGATGATGAACGCCAAGCTCTTATCAAAAAAGAACTAGAGACGTTAAAGAACATGGACAACCTAGCAAAAGACTTGTTTGAGAAAGTGACGAAAGCACTAGAGGCTTAAGTCAGCAGCAGCTCATTCAGGTAAACGGTTTACTATAACTAAAGGTCATCAGTGGTAGATAATATCTACCGCTGATTTTTTGTTTCTGGTTCATCGAATTTTCGATAAGCTAGAGCAGTTTCAAGCTCAGTTTCACAGTCAGACATCGTTAAGTGCCAAAAAACACCGGCACTGTATATTTATACAGGTATTGTATGAATCGCTATATTTTCCAACTTAACATCTCATATCAGCAGTTTTTGGCCAGCTATTCTGGTGCGGCAAGTAAAGTTCAAGTGATAACAACAACAGGTTTACGTTTGCAGTTACCTGCAACTCGGTTCAGACCATTTCTTACACAAATAGGGGTTAGAGGGCAGTTTAGGCTGACAACTGACCAAAAAAATAAGTTTATTAAGTTAGAAGCTCTGTAAACCTTGGCGTGCCTAGTGAGTTAAAAGGAATCTTAATCACATAATCAAACATTTCACCTCTTACCACCTCCAAAACAATTAACTATTTTTCAATAATGCTTTTACAATAAATAAATGCATTACCTTTGCTTAACTCGTTAGTAGAAAAGCGCTCAACGGCACGTTTCAAACATCAGATTAAGTGATCCCCCTAATAATAAAATATAATTCTAATTGTGGAGTGTGACTATGACCGCACGTGAAACTGTGGTTCCAGTTTTACTTGAAAAAGTTTACAAGCTGATTCAAGACAAACTTGACCTTGCTCATCGACCTCTCGTAACTCAACTTGCTCAACACTTGTTTAGTAACGTTTCTCACGACGATCTGACTCAGAGAAACGAATCCGATTTATATGGTGCTGTAGTTAGCTTATGGCATCACATCAATGAAAAGAAAGCCGACGAAATCTCTGTACGTGTTTTCAACCCGACGGTAAGTCGTCAAGGTTGGCAGTCTACTCACACTATCGTTGAGATAGTCGTTCCAGACAGCCCATTCCTTGTTGATTCTGTAAAAATGGCACTTACTCGCCTAGATCTTTCTTCTCACCTTATGCTTCATAACCCAACACAAATCTCTCGCTCAGATAAGGGCAGTGTTGTCGGTGTTAGCAATAACGAAGGTGCATTCCAATCGCTTTTCCATATCGAAGTAGACCGTCTTAGCAGCAAAGCTGAAATGACAGCGCTCAAAACGGAACTGCTGGATATTTTTACCGACACTAGCTTAGTCGTGAACGATTGGTTGAAGATGGTTGAAAGACTTGAAGAAGTGACCAATCAAGTTGAACAGCAGAAAGAGACGATTCCAGTAGACGGCCAACGCTTTGATGAAACGTTGGCGTTTCTTCGTTGGTTAGGTGAACACAATTTCACATTCATGGGTTATAAGGAATATGACTTAGTTTCAGTTAACGGCGACACTGAGCTGCAACCGACCAAGGAGCAAGGTCTTGGTTTGTTTGCGAGTTCAGATCGTGTACGCAACGTTAAGTTGTCTGAGTTTTCTGATTCGGCACGCCTTGAAGCAAAAAAACCGTATGTACTTATCGTAACCAAGGGCAACACGGCGTCACGCATTCACCGCCCGGCTTACAACGATTACATTGGTATTAAGAAGTTTGATAAGAACGGTAAGGTCATTGGTGAGCACCGCTTTACTGGCCTTTACACATCTGCTGTTTATAACCAAACCGTTGAAACGATTCCTCTCGTCCGCGAGAAAGTAGAGCGTATCTTAGACGCGAGTGGTTACCGTGAAGGTTCATACTCTTACAAAGCGTTGCACAACATTCTTGAAAACTACCCACGTGACGAACTGCTTCAAGCTCGAGAAGAAGAGTTACTTGAAGTCGGTACGGGCGTAGTACAAATGCAAGATCGTGATCTTCTGCGTTTGTTCGTTCGCAAAGACCCGTTTGGCCGTTTCTTTAGCTGTATGGTTTACGTAACAAAAGATCGTTACAACACCGAGCTTCGTCGCCAAACACAGCGCATCTTGAAACAGTACTTTGGTTGTGAAGAAGAGGTTGAATTTACAACGTACTTCTCTGAAAGCCCACTAGCAAGAACGCACTATATTGTACGTGTTGATAACAACAACATGGATGTGGACGTGAAAACAATTGAGCAAAATTTAATGGAAGTATCGTCTACGTGGGATGACCGTCTATCTGAATCAATCATTGCAAACTTCGGTGAAAGCAAAGGTCTTCCATTGTCGAAAGAGTACATGCGTGCATTCCCACGTTCGTACAAAGAAGACATGATGCCAGGTTCTGCAGTTGCGGATATTGAGCGTTTAGAAGCACTAAGCGAAGACAACAAACTGGGTATGCTTTTCTACCGTCCTCAAGAAGAAGCAGCAGATTCAAAAGCCGTTCGTTTGAAGTTGTTTTACCACAGTGATGAGCCCATTCACCTTTCTGATGTTATGCCAATGCTTGAAAACTTTGGCCTACGCGTTATCGGTGAATCTCCATATGAAGTGCGTAAAACCAACGGTGTGACATATTGGATCCTTGATTTCTCTATGCTGCACAAGAGCGACAAGACCATTGATCTTCGTGAAGCGCGCGATCTTTTCCAACAAGCTTTTGCGGCAATTTGGGCGGGTGAGTTAGACAGCGATGGTTTCAACCGCTTAGTGCTTGGCGCTGGTCTTTCTGGCCGTGAAATCTCAATCTTACGTGCTTATGCTCGTTACATGCGTCAAGTTGGTTTCCCATTTAGCCAACAATACATTGAAGACACATTGTCTCATTACCCAGAGTTAGCGAAAGGGTTAGTAAGCCTATTCGGCAAGCGTTTTGACCCGAAACTGAAGGGCAGCGCAAAAGGCCAACAAGATCTTATTAAGAAGATCACTGAACAGTTGGATCATGTAGAGAGCTTGGATGATGATCGTATCATTCGTCGCTACATGGAAATGATCACTGCAACGCTTCGTACTAACTACTACCAAGTAGACGAAAACAAACAGTCTAAGCCTTGGTTGGCTCTGAAAATGAGACCAAGCGAGATTCCAGATATCCCAGCGCCGGTTCCTGCGTTTGAGATCTTCGTTTACGCACCAGACATTGAAGGTGTGCATCTACGTGGCGGTAAAGTAGCACGTGGTGGTTTACGTTGGTCAGACCGTCAAGAGGACTTCCGTACTGAGATTCTAGGCCTAGTTAAAGCGCAACAAGTTAAGAACACGGTTATCGTACCGGTCGGTGCTAAAGGTGGTTTCGTTTGTAAGCGTCAACACACCATGTCTGGCCGTGATGAGATCTTCGCGGAAGGTCAACGTTGTTATAAGCGATTCATTCGTGCATTGCTAGACGTTTCAGACAACATCATTGAAGGTGAGGTTATCCCACCTAAGAGCGTTGTTCGTCACGATGAAGATGACCCGTACTTGGTTGTTGCTGCCGATAAAGGTACAGCGACATTCTCAGACCTAGCGAACTCAGTAGCTGAAGAGTACAACTTCTGGTTAGGTGACGCGTTTGCCTCTGGTGGCTCTAACGGTTACGACCACAAAGCTATGGGTATCACGGCGAAAGGTGGCTGGGAATCTGTTAAACGTCACTTCCGTGAAATGGGCATCAACTGTCAAAGCACAGACTTCACTGCCATTGGTGTGGGTGATATGGCAGGTGACGTATTTGGTAACGGCATGCTGCTATCTAAGCATATTCGCTTACAAGCTGCGTTTAACCACATGCACATCTTCATTGACCCGAATCCAGAATCAGCGTCCAGTTGGGTAGAGCGTGACCGTCTGTTTAATCTGCCTCGTTCAAGCTGGGAAGATTACAATAAAGAGCTGATTTCTCAAGGTGGTGGCATCTTCTCTCGTCGAGCGAAGTCTATCTCTTTAACGCCTGAAATTCAGAAAATGTTGGGTACCAAGAAAGCATCAATGGCACCCAATGACTTGATCAAAGCGATCTTGTCTATGCAGGTTGATCTACTTTGGAATGGCGGTATCGGTACTTACGTTAAGTCTTCTAACGAGACTCATACTGATGTGGGTGACCGCGCAAATGACGTGCTACGTATTGATGGCCGTGACCTGAAAGCTAAGGTTGTTGGTGAAGGCGGTAACTTGGGTATGACTCAGTTGGGTCGTATTGAATACGCTCTAACGGGCGGTCGAGTTAATACTGACTTTGTTGATAACGTTGGTGGTGTAGATTGCTCGGATAACGAAGTTAACATTAAGATCTTCTTGAATGGCTTGGTGTCTAATGGTGATCTAACCGTTAAGCAACGTAACCAAGTTCTAGAATCTATGGAAGACGAAGTAGGCGAAATCGTACTAGACGACGCATACTGCCAAGCTGAATCTATCTCTGTTACTGAGCATCAAGGTGTTGGCTTAGTAAAAGAGCAAATCCGCTTTATCCACACAATGGAAAAAGCAGGACACTTAGACCGTGGTTTGGAATACATCCCAGATGACGAAACGCTGCTAGAGCGTGAGAAGCAGGGCCAAGCACTAACAAGACCTGAATTATCAGTATTGATCGCTTACGGTAAAATGGTTCTAAAAGAAGATCTTGTGAGTGATGATATTGCGAATGATGAGTTCCATGCTCAACAACTGATGCAATACTTCCCAACAGAGTTACGCCGTAACTATTCTCAGCACATGGATAACCATCCACTTCGTGCAGAGATCATTGCGACTGCGCTTGCTAACCAAATGGTTAACGAGATGGGCTGTAACTTTGTGACTCGCTTGCAAGAAGAGACGGGCGCGAACATTGTTGATATTGCGAATGCTTACGCGGCATCACGTGAAATCTACGGCCTGGGTAAGGTATTGAAGAGCATCCGTGAACTGGACAACATCTCAAGTTCTGAAGCTCAATACGAATTGCTTTACCATGTACGCCGTACGCTTCGTCGTCTAGCACGTTGGTTACTAAGAAACCGTACCGGTAAACAGTCAGTGAATGCATTGATTGAGCTTTACCAAGGTGATGTAGTCGCGATTACTGAGAAGCTGGATGAAAACCTAGTAGCTTCAGAAGTAGAAGAGCATCAAGCAATGGCTCAACTATGGATTGACCAAGGTGTCAACGCTGAGCTGGCTAATTCCGTGGCTCGTTTGTCTAGTTTGTACTCAGCACTGGATATATCCACAGTGGCTCGTGAAACAGGTAAAACAGTACAACAAGCTTCTAAGCTTTACTTCAACCTCGGTGATCGTTTGTCACTGCATTGGTTCTTGAAGCAAATCAATGGCCAAGCTGTAGACAACAACTGGCAAGCACTGGCGCGTGCAGCATTCAGAGAAGATCTGGATTGGCAGCAACGTCAGTTAACTGGCCAAGTACTTAACTGTGGTTGTGCTTCAGACATTGATGTAATTAAAGCGCTTGATGACTGGATGGAAAGTAACTCTGTTTCCCTACATCGTTGGGAAAGCATCTTAAACGAATTCAAAGTGGGTTCGGTTCATGAGTTTGCTAAGTTCTCAGTAGCATTGCGTGAATTGATGCTGTTGAATCTAAACTGCATGTCAAAAGACTAGTCACTAGATAAAACGAAAAAAATGAGGGCAGGCCATAAGGTCTGCCTTTTTCGTTTCGGTAAAGTGGGATCCATTGGTCTAACGATTTTTGAAGGGGCAATCTCGACGCACACGTTGTTTGTTGTTAAGTGAGTTGCTTGTTGTTAAGTGAGCTGGTGGCCGTAATCTGGTAAAGGCTAGAAATGAGCTAATAACCTGAAGAAACGATAACGTTTGCTTAATAATGAACCGCATTCGTTAGCAAACTCGATTATCTTACCCTTACAGACAGTAATAGATTGAATAGTTGGGTAAATAAGTAAATAATATCGCCCCGTTTACACGGGGCTTTTTTCTATCGGAGGCACAATGCTTTACCGTCTAGCCAGAACTGGCTTTTTCCAACTTGATGCCGAAAAGGCACATGATCTAGCAATTCAAAATTTCAAACGCTTCACAGGCACGCCTATTGATCTTTTGTATCGCCAACAATTACCTCACCGACCTGTAGAGTGCATGGGTCTTACTTTTAAAAACCCAGTTGGCCTTGCTGCCGGCCTAGATAAAAACGGCGAATGTATTGATGCGTTTGGTGCAATGGGTTTTGGTTTCGTAGAAGTAGGGACTGTTACTCCGCGTCCGCAAGCGGGTAACGACAAACCTCGTTTGTTCCGTCTTGTTGAAGCTGAAGGTATCATCAACCGCATGGGTTTTAATAACCTAGGCGTTGATAACCTTGTTGAGAATGTTAAGAAGTCGAACTACGACGGCATCTTAGGCATCAACATCGGTAAGAACAAAGACACACCAATTGAAAAGGGCGCTGAAGATTACTTGATCTGTATGGAGAAGGTATATCAATACGCTGGTTACATTGCTGTGAACATCTCTTCACCAAACACTCCAGGACTTCGTTCTCTTCAATACGGCGAAGCACTAGACGATCTATTGTCTGAACTGAAAACGAAACAATCTGAACTAGAAGAGAAGCATGGTAAATATGTTCCTCTTGCTCTTAAGATTGCTCCGGATCTAAGTGACGATGAAATCAGCCAAATTTGTGAATCATTGATCAAAAATAAGATCGATGGTGTGATCGCAACGAACACAACATTGGATCGTTCAATCGTTGAAGGCATGAAACATTGCGATGAAGCAGGTGGCCTAAGTGGACGTCCTGTTCAATCTCGCAGTACTGAAGTAGTTCGTAAACTTCACGAAGAGCTGGGTGACAAACTGCCGATCATTGGAGTAGGTGGTGTTGACTCATATGTTGCTGCAAAAGAGAAAATGATGGCAGGCGCTAAGCTTGTACAAGTTTACTCTGGTTTCATTTACAAAGGTCCAGGCCTTGTAGGCGACATCGTTAAAAATCTTTAAACGGCAAGACGCTTTTATTTCTGAAAAGCGACAATCTGGCATCGTCTTAATAAAAGAGACACTGTAACTCACTGAGTTGTAGAGAAAAGCGACAAGAAAGAGGAATTCATTTCCTCTTTTTTTTTGCCTATTGCTCAGTAAAATTACTGTAATTGAAGGTAATTTTGCGTTTTACCTAATGGAATGGTTCAACAGTGTGAGACGAAATGATGCTTAAACCTAGCGATACATGGAGTTGGTATTACGATGAGCAGCAATGTTCATTAATGCTAAACCTCGGAGAGGATATGATTTTCAAAACGAATCTGGTCCGTAATAAGCTGGTGGACTGCGCGTTTAGAGATAATGAATTCACCGTTGATGACGCATCTTCATACCAAACCTTCAAAGAACAAATTTCTGGCTTAGAACTGTCTGAGCCTCGCCAAGCTGAACTTGCACTCTATTGTGTGGCAGCAAAGCGCTTCCATAAGCCTGTACAGCCTAAGAGTTGGTTCTTCGACTCACAAGGCACTGGCCATGAATATCCTCAAGAAGGGGATATTGTACAAATGAATAACGAGCATAGCTTAGGGTATTTCATTGTATTAGAAGTGGGAGAGTGTGCGAGCCTATGTGCATTTGTCGACCTAGAAGAGTTCCTATTAACGCCTTCAAAAGGGCTGCGATTTGGAGACTCAATCAAGGTGATGCACGATAGAATGGTAGACGCGAACGCTATCCTTCATCAAGCACACATAGCGATGGTGGGTTAACCTCCAATCTAGTACATCATTTCTACCACGCATCGCAGCACACAAGCGTATAAACCTTCCTCAGAATCGGCTTAATAGCCGATTTTTTTGTGCCTAAAAAACCTCACCCTGATAAATACATCACTGCTTAACCATTTAAATAGTGAACTTACGACTATTTTTTCACCTTAATTTCTGCCTGTTTTCATCACCAGAAGAGTAAATTCCCCGTCTTTATTCCCTGTTTATGGTCTTTTGTAGCTAAATTTCACCCATAAATTACCACTGGTATATACCAATTTTAAGGTGAATATAAATTCACACTGCTACTTTGGTTAAGAAATGGTCCGAAATGGAGTTGGTTTGATAGGTCTTGTGTTCTAAGGGGATGTGGGTAAGCGATCGCTTCAAGACTGTGCATTTGCTAGCCAGTTAGTCGAAAGATTCAATGAAAAGACGTGTTTAGTGTGATGCTCTAGTTACAAATTCAGGTATAATCGAGCTCATTTTTATCAATAAAAGAACACTATGAATCAATATCTAGCGGTTACCTCAAACGGCCTTGAGAATTTATTAGTTGAAGAACTAACCCAACTAGGGATTACAAACGCAAAACCTGTTCAAGCAGGTGTTAAATTCAAAGCGACCAATGAGCAAATTTATCGTTGTTGTTTGTGGAGCCGTTTGGCTTCTCGATTTGTACGTGTCCTTTCTGAATTCACTTGTATGGACGACATGGATTTGTACCTATCAACCACTGCGGTTAACTGGGTAAATCAATTCCATAGCTCTAAGCGTTTTGTTGTTGACTTCAATGGTACGAACAACGAAATCCGTAATAGCCAATACGGTGCGATGAAAGTAAAAGATGCCGTTGTCGATTGCTTCGAGAAGAAGTCTTTGCCTCGTCCTTCTATCAGCAAAGAGAACCCAGATGTTCGTATTCACGTTCGTCTACACCGTGATAAAGCGATTCTTGGTGTTGATATGGTGGGTAGCGGTCTTCACCAACGTGGTTACCGTCCAGAATCAGGTCGTGCTCCGCTGCGTGAAACGCTAGCTGCTGCAATCCTTCTTCGTAGTGGTTGGGATGCAACGAAACCTTTCTTAGACCCTATGTGTGGTTCAGGTACGTTAGTGATTGAAGCTGCAATGATGGCTGCAAACCTAGCACCAGGTGTTAAACGTCAGAAATGGTGCTTTGAATCACTAGAAGATTTCGAACCTGAGCTTTGGGCTGAAGTTAAAGCAGAAGCTAACGTTCAAGGCCGTCGTGGCGTTAAGAAAGTCGAATGTAAGTTCTATGGCTACGATAATGATGAACGCATGATCAAAACAGCGCGTGATAACGCTCGCCGTGCTGGTGTTGAAGAGTTAATTGAATTCGAAGTAGGTGATGCTGCAAAACTTAAGCGTCCTACAGAGTTTACTGATGGTGTGATTGTTTCTAACCCACCTTACGGTGAGCGTCTCGGTACAGAGCCGGGTCTAATTGCACTTTACACGGCATTCGGTGCACAACTTAAAGCTGAGTTTGGTGGCTGCAACGCGTCTATCTTCTCTAGTTCAGACGAACTACTTAGCTGCTTACGCATGCGTGCAGACAAACAGTTCAAATTGAATAACGGTGCGTTACCGTGTCACCAAAAGAACTACTCAATTTCAGATCGTCCGATGTCAGAGCGCCCAACAGGCGAACAAGAACAATTGATTGCACCTGATTTCGCGAACCGTCTTAAAAAGAACATCGGTAAAATTGGCAAGTGGGCTAAGAAAGAGCAATTAGATTGTTACCGTATCTATGATGCTGACTTACCTGAATACAATGTAGCGATTGATGTATACCCAGGTCACCTTGTGATTCAGGAATATGCAGCGCCTAAAGATGTACCGGAAGAGAAGGCAAAACGTCGCTTAACCGATATCATCCGTGCTTCTATCCAAGTAACAGGCGTTGAAGCAAATAACGTGGTTCTTAAGGTTCGTCAGAAGCAGAAAGGCCGTTCTCAATACCAGAAGATGGCTCAAGACTCATCTAACCTAGAAGTGAACGAATACGGCGTTAAGCTGATTGTTAATCTTCATGATTACTTAGATACAGGCTTGTTCCTAGATCATAAGATCACTCGTCGTCGCATCGGTGAGATGGCCGCAGGTAAAGATTTCCTAAACCTGTTCGCTTACACAGGCAGTGCATCTGTTCATGCTGCTGTCGGTGGCGCACGCTCTACAACAACGGTTGATATGTCGAATACCTACCTTGAGTGGGCAAAGCAGAACATGGAGCTTAATGGCCGAGTTGGTCGCCAACATCAGTTTGTTCAAGCTGACTGCTTACAGTGGTTGGTTAAAGAGCAGGGTTCTTACGACCTGATCTTTATTGATCCACCTACGTTCTCAAACTCAAAGCGTATGGATCAATCTTTCGATGTTCAACGTGATCATATTCAGTTGATGGAAAACCTTAAGCGTCTTCTTCGTGAAGAAGGCACGATTGTGTTCTCTAACAACAAGCGTCACTTCAAAATGGACTTGGAAGCTCTGGATGAATTAGGTCTTAAGGCTCAGAACATCTCTGCTAAGACGCTTCCATTGGACTTCTCTCGCAATAAGCACATTCATAACTGCTGGTTGATTACTCATAAGTAGTTAAGAGATTGTATAAGGATATATAGTGCTGACTCTCTACAGTACAGAAGGGTGCCATCTATGTGAGATGGCATTCCAACTCACGGAACAGTTAAATATTAGCCATCACGTCAACGTTGTCGACATTGCATTCGATGATGAGCTCTTTTCCCGTTACGGGGTCACTATTCCTGTGCTCAAATTTGAAAGCTCTGATCTTTCTCAAAGCTCAGAGCTTAACTGGCCATTTGGCTTGTTAGAACTTAATGATTGGTTAAAGAAGAATGGCATTACTTACAATTCATAATGGGCAATTAGCGTTTGGCGATCACCCGTTATTAGATCGTGCGGACTTTGCGCTGCAAGAAAACGAACGTGTGTGTTTAGTAGGGCGCAATGGCGCTGGTAAGTCTACGTTGATGAAAATCCTGTCTGGGAACATCATCATGGACGATGGCAAGATGCAAATCACGCAAGATGTGGTTGTGTCTCGCTTGGAACAAGATCCACCGCGTAATGAACAAGGTACAGTCTATGACTACGTTGCTGGTGGCCTAGCGGAAATTGGTGAACAGTTGAAGATCTATCATGATCTTCTGGATCTCATTGGTACTGACCCGAGCGAAAAGAACCTAAACCGTCTTACTCGCGTTCAAGAGCAACTGGATCATGCGAATGCATGGCGCTTTGAAGATCGCGTAAGTAACGTATTAGCGGCACTTAAGCTGACTGCTGAAACAAAGCTGACGGATCTATCTGGTGGTTGGCAACGTAAAGCGGCGCTTGCTCGTGCACTTGTATGTGACCCAGACGTTTTACTTCTAGACGAACCGACTAACCACTTGGATGTTGCGACTATTGAATGGTTAGAAGGCTTCCTGAAAGACTTCCGTGGTTCAATTATTTTTATCTCGCATGACCGTGCTTTCATCAAATCGATGGCAACACGCATTGTTGATCTTGATCGCGGCAAACTAAGCTCGTTTCCAGGTGATTACGAAAACTACCTAGTTGAAAAAGAAGAAGCGCTACGTGTTGAAGAGATGCAGAACGCGGAATTCGATAAGAAGCTCGCTCAGGAAGAAGTATGGATTCGTCAGGGTATTAAAGCTCGTCGAACTCGTAACGAAGGCCGTGTACGTGCGCTTAAGAAGCTACGTGAAGAACGTTTGAATCGTCGTGAAGTGCAAGGAAAAGCGATCATCCAAATCGACGATGGCCAGCGTTCAGGCAAGATTGTATTTGAAGCTGAGAACATTAACTTTGGCTTCGAAGGCAAAGAGATTGTTAAAGACTTCAGCTTCAACATTATGCGTGGCGATCGTATCGCTCTTATTGGACCTAACGGTTGTGGTAAGAGTACGGTACTTAAACTGCTTCTTGATCAGCTTAAGCCAGATTCAGGTCGTCTGCATTGCGGTACTAAGCTTGAAGTCGCTTACTTCGACCAATACCGTGAAATCCTAGACCCTGAGAAGTCTGTAATTGATAACCTAGCGGATGGTAAGCAAGAAGTCACTGTAGGCGGGCGAGAGCGTCATGCACTAAGCTACTTACAAGATTTCTTATTCTCTCCAAAACGTGCTCGTACTCCTGTTAAAGCACTATCTGGTGGTGAGAAAAACCGCCTGTTATTAGCTCGTATCTTCCTTAAGTCGAACAACTTATTGATTCTTGATGAACCAACCAACGATCTAGATATCGAAACTTTGGAACTTTTAGAAGATTTGCTTGCCAACTATCAGGGTACGCTTCTTTTAGTGAGCCACGATCGTCAGTTTGTTGATAACACAGTTATGACAAGTTGGATCTTCGAAGGTAACGGTGTGATTGAAGAATTTGTTGGCGGCTATCACGATGCTCAGCAGCAAAGAAAGCAAGCATTAGAGTACCGACAGGTTGAAAAGCCATCAAAGCCTGAGAAAGTAGTTGAGGAAACTCCCAAAACTGCGCCAGTTAAGGCTAAACCTAAGAAGTTATCGTATAAGCTACAACGAGAACTAGAAGCGCTACCAATGCGTTTGGAAGAATTGGAAACTCAAATTGAAACTCTTCAGGAAGAAGTCAACGATCCAAACTTCTTTTCAAAATCTGTAGAGCAGACACAACCAGTTTTAGATAAGCTATCTGCAGCAGAGCAGGAGCTTGAAGTTGCTTTTGAGCGCTGGGAAGAGCTCGAGGCACTACAACAGGAAAGTTAAGAAGTAATAATGACTTGTACTAAATTTAAATTAACAACAGTTGCAGCGCTAGTTTTGGCTGCAACCAATGCCAACGCTGCACTTTACAAAGTAGTTGAAGTAACGCCTTCGATTACAGGTGCATCTGAAATCTTTGGTGTAGCGATTCAGCCAGCAACAGTTACAGACACTGAAAGTTGTTTTACGACTGGTACCGTTGGCGGAGTTGCATGTGATAGCTTTAAATTGGCTGGTGAAACTCGCAATACGGTCGAGGCTGTAAGTTATCGTGAAGAAGTACCATTCGCGATGGACGCTCCGTTCCAATACATCCAAGAGTTCGATGATTTCGAAAACTATTGTTATAGAGAGCTAAGATACTCTACATGTGAGAGTTGGGCGCAAAACCGTTGGAATGATACTTGGAGTAAGGAAAGGTTCGACCTAACTTACGTCAATGCAAAAGCATTTGTTGAAGGCGGCGCGACATTTGACACTCGTAATACGGTCATTAACTCTCTAGATAATAATGCTCAACCACTAGGTGTTAAATCTGAAGGTGGTATCCGTAATAATGCGATGTTTACGACGACGGCTGGGCCTACTGGCACCTCTGAAACTCGTGCATGGAAAGCGATTACGGCAAGCAACAGTACTGTTTATAATGTAGGTAGTGTATCTACGGCAGGTCCAAAAACAGACACTTCGGATACAACATTTAGCTCAAAAGCTGCTATCTGGGATGGTACTACAACAAAAGAGATTGATTGGATCAGAAGTGGAAATGCTCAACAAGATGAATACTTTGCTCAAGGCAGTATGCGTTCAATTGTTGAATCAAACTCTGTTTTCTATGGTGTTGGCTATAATACAGCAGATGGTAATGGCGACCTACAAGACATGAATGCCAGTGTTTTTGTGAGCGATTCACTTGACCTTACCAGCGCAACATGGACAACTAAACAGATTAGCGGTGCAGAGGTTAAGTCTGGTTCATCGAATGACGATGCTAGATACAGTAACTCCGTTGCGACTGATATTAACCAGAACTTGTTTGCTGTTGGCTATGCTAAGCGTAATGGCTATGTTCCTGAGAGCGGTAGTGCAGGTAACAAGATTTTTGTTGTCACTGATGCTAAAAACCCGACTGCAACGTACTTGTCTGGTGGTATCTTCTTTGGTGGTGCTAGCGGTGAAGCTAAAGCGGTGAACAACTTTAACGAGTTTGTTGGTCAGATTGACGCCGAAACAACCCGAGAAGTAGATGGCAGTGAGCGTCGTCATCGTGGTTTTATTTATCCGTATCAAGCGACTGGTACTGACGCAACAAGAATTGCGCTGTTTGAGAGCAAAGCTTGGTGGTTAGATGATCTAACGAATGATGGCAACGCTTCTGGAGAAAACAATAAGTTCCGAATTATCGATGCAACAGATATTAATGACGCGGGTGTTATTTCGGCAACAGCTATAAAATGTATGATCGATACAAATGGAGACGGTAGAGGTAACGATGAACGAGCCTACGATACTACCTCTCACAACTCATACTGTGCTGGTGCATCATCTAATGCAGTCGAAGAGGTTGTTGCTGTTAAGCTGATTCCGATTGCTGGTGCTACGAAAGCCGACATCCAAACTCGTAGCGCTGACTCAGAAAAAGTTGATCGTCAAGGCGGTAGCCTAGGTTGGCTGGGTTTGACTGTACTTGGTCTGTTAGGGTTCCGCAGAAAATTTAAATAATTTTATCTCTTGAGCCCGAGTTCACAATTCTGAACTCGGGCTTTTTTTCGCCTTGAGAAAAGTGAAAATCTGATCGATTCTTAAAGTTGGAGTCACAAAAACTCCGCAAAGTTGTAATCATTGTATGTTAGTAAATGGAACACCCGTATGAGGACTGCACTATGAAGAGACAAAAGCGTGATCGACTAGAACGAGCACAATCTCAAGGCTACAAAGCTGGTTTAAATGGTAGGTCGCAAGAAGCTTGCCCATATAGTCAAATGGATTCTCGGTCTTATTGGTTAGGTGGTTGGCGTGATGCCAAAGATGATAAGCAATCAGGTCTCTATAAATAGATAGGCCGCAAAGAATTAAAGGTCAGGGCTCCATTGTTTGTTGATACAACAGCTGGAGCCTTGTTAGTTTCAGAACAATACAAAGATTCCCAGAGCTATTTAGCATTCTAGTTTCGCTATCATAAGCGTATCGCTGGTGGATTTATTCTGTTTCAAATTAAATACGTGATACTTTAATGCACTATAACTAAATTTATTGGAGTGAAAATAAAGCAGCCATGGGCTGCTTTATTAAAAATCTAACTAACAGATTAGAATGCTGACGTATCTTGGAAAAGGCCAACTTTCAAATCTTTAGCAACGTAGATCTCTTTGCCATCAACAAGTACGCGACCATCCGCAAGGCCCATAACTAGGCGGCGGTTAACAACACGCTTCATGTGGATCTCGTAAGTTACTTTTTTCGCTGTAGGCAGAATTTGACCAGTGAATTTCACTTCGCCAACCCCTAGAGCACGACCTTTACCTTCGCCGCCAACCCAACCAAGGTAGAAGCCAACAAGCTGCCACATAGCATCAAGGCCTAGACAACCCGGCATTACAGGGTCACCTGGGAAGTGACAATCGAAGAACCATAGGTCAGGAGTAATATCCAGCTCAGCAAGAACTAAACCTTTACCGTAATCACCTTCAGTTTCAGACATCTTAGTGATGCGATCCATCATTAGCATGTTCGGTGCTGGTAGTTGAGGGCCTTGTGGCCATAGTTCGCCTTGGCTTGATGCTAGAAGCTCTTCGCGAGTGTAAGAATCACGTTTGTTTTGCATTATCAATTACTCCGATTTTTGATAGGTGCATATTAGTGAACAGGTGTACGCTAAACAAGTCCGATCAGTACTAGACAAACCAGTTTTTAATGCGTCCAACAATTCCAATAGGGTGCTCATGTCTTTCAAAGTTTTCAATACGTTCCGCGATTTTGCTCAGAACGCTTTCTTGTTCATCGTCTCTAAATGGCTTGTTCATAATGAGAGGAATTGCTTCATCTACATTAGACACAGACCAAATATGGAATTCTTCATTTTTAATGCTTTCAATAAGGTCTGGCTTCAGTGCAAGGTGCCTTAAATTCGATCTTGGAAGGATCACGCCTTGTTCGCCAGTTAAGCCATTGTGCTTACACACATGGTAGAAGCCTTCGATTTTTTCGTTTAGCCCACCAACCGCTTGTACTCGACCAAATTGGTCCACTGCACCAGTAACCGCAATTTGTTGATTGATAGGGTATTCAGACAAAGCACTAACCAGAGAACACAACTCCGCAAGAGAAGCACTATCGCCATCTACTTCGCAGTAAGACTGCTCAAATACTACGGAAGCTGCGTATGGTAATGGATCTTCAAGGTTTAGTGCGCTGCTCACAAATGCTTGCATGATCATCATGCCTTTAGCATGAAGATTACCACCCAGCTCGGCTTTGCGCTCAACATCGGCAATATCACCATCACCAAAGTGAATAACACAGGAAATTCGTGCAGGTTCACCATACGATATTGGGTGTCCCGGTACATCGATGACCGTCAACCCATTAACTTGACCAACTTGTTCACCTTCAGTTTCGATAATGACTTGGCCATCACGAATATCATCAAGGGCGCGTTCTGGTAGATAAGATTCACGGTTGTATTTGTGCTGCTGAGCTTGCTGGATATGGTGAATATCAATCTCACCATTGTCGGCTTCAATCAAAGCTTCGTTCAATAACGCGTTGTGCCAAATAGGGCACAGTGGGATATAGCTTTGATCTTCGGTTTCTCTTGCTCCGGCAGTAAGAATGCCCGTCAACGCTTGTTGCGTGATGTTTGGTAATTCATAGCGTTGTTGAAGCCACTTAAGGTAACCAAGATATTGAGTCAGAGTGTCTTCTGAGAGCTTAATGTCCTGTTCAATTTCGCTGAATAGGCAAAAACCGGTTTGAATATCGCTGTCTAGGTAATCAAGGTCACCTAGTTGAGCTCTGTCTCCAACTACAATTAACTTAATATTGTAAGTAAGAGGTAAGGTTGGCGACTGATTCAAGTGTTCAGGGTTACTGCTGATAGGCTCTACAGCTTCACCAAGCAGCGCAGATTTAAGCAGTAACCAGCTTCCTGGGTTTGCCAAGATCAGGTTTGCTGAAACGATCAGATAACCGTTGTTTGCTCTAGCCAGTAGGCCAGGTTTTGTCGCAATAACCTTACCGTCTTTCGATTGAACTTGGTCAAACAGAGAGGCAGCATTTAAAGACTCAGTTTTGATAACTGGCAGAGTGTGATCATCTAAAGCAGTGACTAGAGATTCAACAATCATTTGACGATAGATTGAATTGTCCGGAGCATTTACCAGTAAAACGCGCGAAAGGTTAGACAAGCGAACAAAGCGGGTTAGCGCATCTTTGAATCTATGTTGAATATCTGAAAACGGGAAAGGCGAGATGTCAGGGAATTGCTCTAATTGAGCGCTATATTCGTCGTACTGAGGCGTAACATGTCGCCAATCTACTTGAGTCATTTAAGTTTCTGATTATGATAATGAGGTAGGGAGTATATAGAAAAACCGATCTCGCTTGTAGCTCTATGTGGTAGTTACTAATCACTAAGCTAATATAAGTATGATCTTGGTCTATTCTTTCAAGACAATAATTGTGAAATAACCCATTCTGGGTTACGCTGTCACTAGGATTAACTCTCGAGATTAGACATGAAATATCAGCAACTTGAAAACTTGGAATGTGGTTGGAAATGGAACTATCTGGTCAAAAAGTGGAAAGAAGGTGAATCGATTACTTGCCATATTGATTCAAGTGAAGCTGACGTTGCTGTTCAAGCCTTATTGAAGCTGGAACACCAGCCTACGGGTGTTCTTGAGTGGATCTCTAACAACATGTCTCCTGAGCTCGATAACAAGCTTAAACAAGCGATCAGAGCTAAGCGAAAACGCCACTTCAATGCTGAACAAGTTCACACCAAAAAGAAATCAATCGACCTTGATTATCGTGTATGGGAAAAGCTATCTCAACGAGCGAACGAGCTAGGTTGTACGCTTTCTGACGCCATCGAGTATTTGGTTAGCGAAGCGTCTCGTAGTGAACAGGCCAGCAAGACAGTGACTAGCCTTAAAGAAGACTTAAGCAAACTCCTTTCTGACGATAAATAACCATTAACAGTAGTGGTGACATTATGATGTACGTAATCTTAATCGGTGCGGTATTAGTTTTTTGGTTAGTAGCAGTCGATCGACCGGTATTGAAAATTAAATTTAGCGACGGGGCGATCGAACAAGTTAAAGGGCATCTTCCACCGAGCTTTAAGCACAACCTTCAAGAGATTGGTCATAATAATACCTTTAAAGGTGAGCTAAAAGTGTATGCAAAACGCTCTGGCTATAATCTCAAGTTCACTAAAGATGTGCCTAAAAACGTACAGCAACGTATTCGTAACGTGTTCCCGCATAATGGTTTTAAGTCTAAAGGCTCAAAGAAAGCGTAATTGTTGAGAAATACGCCTTACTTGGTAAACCCTCATACTTAGTTAATCCTTCACTTTCCTTAACTATCTGCATACTGTTCTCACTTCCTAACAGAGAGAACAGTATGAGATATCTAATATTCTTGTTGTGTTTTGTATCCCCATTCGCATTTCCTGATGATGCATTGGTCAACCCTGTAGCCAAAAAGATCAAAGTCACTGTTATGAAAGGCTTCAACAAGAGTAAAGTTGATTTCGATGGCTATTGCGATCTAATGATTGAGATGAAGCACTCTAAAGGCTATACAAGAATTAAGAGGGTGAGAACATCGGGCGATAGTAAGGTTTGTAAACAGGCTAAAAAGCACCTACCAAAGGAGAGAAAGTTCAAATACAGTTTCCCAGAAAAGTATATTCGTCTCCATATCGCAAATTAACGGGGTTAGTGCACTATAACTAAATAACCTCAATTTTATTGAAACAATTTCGTGAACCAATCTCTAATTTCTATTAATATTAGTTTTATTATAAAGGCAGCATATGCCGATAAAAGGCAATTAGGGCAAAGGAAAGTTACGGTTGTTGTTAGCAAATAAAAGTTACTCCCCCGAAGTTATTGAGATCTCAAGGAAGGTCACAATCAATGTTGAAGCTCGCTTTAATCGATGGTTAATCTCACCAGAATATAAGCTTGCGCAATCGACAGTAGATACGTTACTAAGTTTGGAAAATAGGTATTGTGATAGCGTCATATTTGATGAATCCGACCGTATCTCTCACAACCAACGTATTTTATTGCGCTGTGAGCAGGATCGAGTCAATGCTCATCGCGAGAAGGTCAATGCAAAACAGCAAACATTACGGTATGTGATAGACGATGTCAGCAATGCCGCTTCTGCGCTTATGCTTGAGAAACTACAAGGAACGCTAATAAGTTCTTTGTTCTCGGAACTGCCAGATTACAATGAATTCGCTAGTGCTGCGTATTCGCCATCCTTAAACTTTTCCAAACTCCATGAAATATCAGCAAAAAGCAGGCCATTGAGCTCAAGTTTAATCGAGTTTGTTTCTAATCGTGAGTTCACAGAAAAGTACGGCAAGAAGTCCAAGGTAATTCTCGATCCAAAAATTGCAGCACGCCAAATAGGTATCGAGAACTGTCGTTTATTGTTCCCATTGTTAATGAGCCAGCAGCTAATTAAATGGAATGATGGCAACATTAAACACATCACACCTAAGGTTTGGCAGCACCTGGTCGTGACGTCAAATGCGACTCGAATTCGACTTCAAGAAACATCGGTAAAAGACCCTAATGTTGGTATTCTACTTGGCGTATTGAGAACTCTCCCTTTGTTTTTGATTTGTAACCACTTTTCTTCTATATTTGAAGATGCATTAGTAAAAACTATGCTCGGTTACCGAGATGCCAGTGATAAGCATGATGAATATTATGCTTGTGCAGAAGTGCTCCCAAACACCCAGTTTCTCGAAACGATGGTAGAGAAATTAGAGCTGAAGTTACTAAAAAACCTCGTTGAATTTGTAGATTGGAGCCCAAGTAATCAGTTTATAAAGAGGGCTCTTCTAGAGGAAGTGAATGATACCCCTGTGCTTGAGCGAACAGTTTATGGTGCTGCTCTGGCCCAAGGTCGAAAGTTTTCTATTTTCGAAGCGTTAGATAACAGCGAACTATTTAACGTTAAGCATCGACCTTATTGGTTTTCTACAGTTCAAATGTCTATAACGACAATTGAACAAATGCAGGATAGGGTGCCTGGAAAACTGACGACGAACATGTAAAAAGGGGAGCCACATTTAATGTGGCTCCCCTTTTTGGTTGCACTGTAACTTAAATGCGAGAGCCTGATTTATTGTTATAATCTTGATTTATCCCGTTTAACAGACCACTTCGAATGTAAACGACTCTTGTTTGGCTATTGCGTGCTTAACGGGTATACCAAAGCGCTGACAAGTCATCAGAACTTTCAGTTTTCTGTCGGCCGGAGCGTGCTCAGAGAGGATCACCGAACTTAGGCACTCTCTATTAAGGTAGAGCTTATTACCCGTTATCTCTTCATCAGGTAACACCCAGCGATATTCCTTTTCATAACGCCAATTAGAATGCTTGAGCTTGAATATTTCGGAACCTAACCCTAATGCCTGCAATCCACTCAATGATTCTAAGTGGGACATGTTTAACTCATCTTCATATTGAACCTCAAAACAGTTGAGGTTGGCCTCGCCGCTATAGCAGTTGAGATCATACTCGATACACATGCCTTTAAAGTTGTCGCCATACTGAGACCATAGTATTGGGTGGTCGCTAGATTGAGAAAAACACATAACCTTGAAATTGTTCTGAAGTTCATTCTTGAATATATGGTTAGATTCAAAAGGGTTATTGAAAGTTTTAGCGTAATCGAACCACAACGAACACTCGGCAATCGACTGTATGTTTCTATCATGGAGAGATCTGAACTTATAAAGTTTAGGCAACATATCAAACACCTAGTTTACAAAATTGCCTGATGTTAACACTTTAATTTGCTTTCATAGCTTGAATGCATTGCATTTGATTGCTTAATCACCAAATTTATTCATATAACTGCTTGATAGATCAAAATTTAAACACGAAATGGCAGCATGTTTAAGTGGTTTATCTGGTGGTTGAGCGATAGCGAGCTAGTGTTCGCTTGTTGAAAATAAGATACAACGTAACTTCGAGTTTGTCAGGATGAGGTTGGTAAACAGGGACAGCTGTGTTTAATAAGCTTCGTGTCAATATCTTAAAGCTATCGGGATATCCCAGTAAACTAAGTGTGACGTAAAGTACCCATGTGAAACGCGTGCGCATGTTAATTGTTTTAGATGCTAGTACGAACATTGGCGTCAGAAGAAGAGCCACATGAAAAGTTGGTGACGGTTGTAGGTAAAATAACTCAATTTGATTGGCTATTGATAAAGGTGTCGTTTTGGTGTTATCAATAAAGATGGTCGCCTGTGTGAAATCTGAAAAGAAAACAACAGCATGCCCACAAGATTCACACACAACACAGCAAAAATGACTACAAACAAGAGCATGAATCAGTAAACGAGAAGAGAAAAGCTTTCTGTTGATAAAGTTTGTGTGAATGGAGACCAAATTCGACGGTACAGACGTTGGACACATATATAGCTATTTGTTTTTTGTGATCTTAAGAGAGCGCTGGTGAACGCTTAAGTAGACCAATACTGGTTAGATTAGGCGGACATTTTAAAATGGCTCAAACCGGACATTACTAAATTGCTCTAACAGCCTAAGTGCGTATTATGTATATGCGGGTAAATGCATAAATGGTCAATTCTCAAGGTCTAGATTCTTCTAAGACCTTAATAACTCTCTCATTTTTTATCTTGTGGGCGATGAGCCCCCAGACCAAATTTTGATCACTTTCGTGAAGCAAACCGGCAATATGGAAAGCTATCTTCCAGTCTATAGAATTACGACCATTCCGCCAGTTTCTTACTGTTGATTGGTCGACATTCAGTTTTTTTGCTAGTTGGTACTCTGAGGTGAGACCGAACTTAGCTTTAGTACGATTTAAAAGCGCATTTTCGTATGTAAAGCGTTCCATTATGATCCCTCATCTTTCGTTTATTGTAGGGGTGGATTTAGCTTCAATGCCATACGGGGCATGCTTGCCAGTAGCAAATAAATTCTATTAGAGTGATTTATGTCAAAGGTTTAATACTCTAGGAAGGCAACGTTTAGTTTGCTATCACTCTAATGAAAGTCAGTCAGCGATCTCCTAACAAAAGTTTCAAAAGAAGTGCGCGCCCTTTGGCCGCGCTCAATCGTGATCGCTGGAGAAAGTTACTCGAGAACCCCTCACAATATGACTATCTGCTGTCTCATTCGGGTAAATCGACACAGCGCCAATACTTAACCGATATTGGCCGAGTGATGGACTACTTGGTGAGTGAGCTTGAGTTCCGGACTTGTAAAGTAGGGGTGGTGACCGCTAAAGGGTTCTTGCTTAGAACTTGGGCGAATGTAGCCAAAGGCACTGGTTTACCGGAATGGCGCGTGAAACAGTGCGTGAGTTACGCGAAAGACCGAGGGTGGATCACGTCCAAGCAACCTCGAGAGAACATCAACGGCGACTGGTATGGATTGGCGTCCATCAAGCGCATCACCGACAAGTATTTTCGCGATCTTGGCTTAAACGTGGCCTACGCGAACGCCAAACAAGCCGCGACTAAGAACCTCAAGAAAATGGCCGCCTCAACCGGTGTACACATCCGTTACCTCCTCACACCGATCACGTTACTGCGTAAGTTTGCACGTCGTAGTACTCAACGTCATGACAGCACTGTGCCTTAAGATCAAAGCTCAAACTGTGCCTCGATCCGTCTGAACCCCGATTTCTCGGGTTTTTTCGTCTTTATTCCTCTCAAATTTCATCGATTGGATGTGGTGATCCAGCCGTTGTGGATAACCCGTTCGCTAACCGGTGTTTTAGCGCATTAACTACTCCATGAGCTCAGTCTTTGAGATCACAACGCATAGTCTAAAGACTAATGATCTATCTAAAGATAGATGTAAGGGACAGTTACTGTTACCCCGTGAAAAACGGGGATAACTGGGTAAAGGAAGCGGCTCATCGAGCTCGCCAGCGAGCTGGAGCCTTGTGTCGCGAGAAGTTCAATAGCATAGCGATAAGCACACCGTGCGCGTGTGCTGCAACGGCCATGGAGTCGCTGCGCGACGGTCTATTAGGAAAGCAAAGGCGAAATCGAAGCGCACAGTTTGATTACTTAAACCTATTAAGTTTCATATTTTAATTGTTATAATCTATTGGTTAACGTCGAGAGACAGGGACACACCAACGTCGTGAGACAGAGGACAACACAATGACAATGCATCAACAGAGCTACCAACAATTGGTCAGCGAGCTGGAGCTCGTTGAACAAACGCTGACCCAAGCGGCGCCAGACTGGAGCACGGTTCCCACCCTCAAGAAACCCCTTGTCGCGATCCAAGCGGCCGAAGAAGCCAGCCAACAGGTGGCGACGACCATCCACTTGCTGAAATCCCTCATGAACAATTTTCATCTTCGCTTGTGCGAACTGGAGGCGACGCATGGCGAGTAAGAATCCAATCAAAGGTTACATTGCTTGCCCAACGCATGGCTGTGATGAGATCTGCACCGTGCACGCCGTGGGCGAGCATAAGCTCATCGAGGGCGGTGAGCCGCCCAAGAACAAGCGCCGTCTCGGACAGCTCTATACCATTTGCCCAAGTTGCAAAACCAACCAAAGCGCAGGTAAACCGTTTCAAGACTGGTTACACAACCACATGGTCTCGAGTCCAGATAAAGTCAGTACTGGTTATAAAAACAGTACCAATAAGAAGCCTGACCCAGCTAAGCCCCCAAAACCGAACGAAACCAAGCCCAATAAGGGCTCAAACGAATCTGAACCATCAAACGATAACCAACCCAAGTCGGTTAATACGCGATTAGGTTGGTCATTCTTGTTGCTGTTAAGCACCTGCGCCTTGTTGTGGTTTGGCTTAACGAAGACCAAGAAAGGAGTCACTCATGAGCAATGAAGCCCCATTCACGCCTGTAGAGAACGAACTGGATGAACGTGATCAACAAGCCGTTGAAGCGGTAGAAACCTTACGCGAAGAACGAGAGCAAGACGAGGCCGACACCGGTGAAAACCAAGAAGCGGCGCCGGAAACCTTGGGGTTCGGGGAAGAAGACGCGCGCATGATGCTCTCTTACGGCTTAGGTGTGGTGGAGATGACCGTCGGCACCGTGTTTGATGTGCCGTTTGAAATCGACACCCGTGCAGGTAACCAGTGGTTAGACGCTGCATCACCCATGCTGCAGAAGTACGGACCCGCCGGTTTGAAATGGTTCGGCCAGTATCAAGGCGAGTTTGTGTTTGCCATGGCCTCGATGACCTTGATTGGCGGTTGTGCCAAACAAGTGCGCCAACTCAAACAAGCTCAAGAGACGAAAGAGCCCGAGACACCGCAGGAGGTGGACAGTGAAGCTCCCGAATCCAGTGAACAAGAATAACGCCCACAATGCGGAGCACGTTTGTTACATGGGCACCACGGGCAGCTGCAAAACTACCGCCATTCGTCAGCTCAATTTCATTGAGCGTTCGTCTCAAGTGGTGATGTTCGATCCGTACAGTGAGCACATCGAAGCGCCGCTCAAAGGTGGTCGCGTGCAAGCGTGTCACAGCTTTGATGAGTTCTACCACAAGGCGTGGTTTGCGAGGAAGAAAAAGGCCGCGTTTCGGTTGGCTCTGGTCGAACAAGAGCGCACCCGAGAGAACCTTGAGCTGTTTGCCAACATGGTCTGGTCATTAGGCGATGGCCATCATCCGAAAAAGCTGCACTGTGTGATTGAAGAGCTCGCCAAGTTCACCAATACCCCGTCAAAACTCGATGGGTTAGCCGGTGAACTCTGGACGGGTGGTCGCGGCTTTGGCTTGGTGATGCACGCGACGTTTCAGCGCGGGCAAGAAGTGCCTAAGACGGTACTCGATGAATCCAAATATGTGTACGTCGGTGCGGTCAGTTCACGACGCAATGCTAAGTACATTGCGGACTATTTTGATATTCCCATCGAGGCCATTTTGGGGCTGCAAAGCTGCGTCGATAGGGAGCATCTAGGGCGTAAAAAGTTCGCCGATTACATCCTCAAATCACCGGGTTTGGGCAAGTGGGAACAAGGAAAAATCTACCCCAAGCGATGACGGGTAACCTAATAGGTTTAACTCTTAACCTAACAGGTTAAAGAGACTGGTCATTGTTGACGTTATACACCACGTTATCAGCATCAATCACTCTAAAGGAACTCCCATGAGATTGAACGTGAAAAATGTGGCGATTGTCGCCGGAATTGCGGCGGTCACGACGGGTGCGATCGTCTTTGCTGTGAACAATAAAGTCGGCGGCCTCGATAAGTTGCTGGGTCGCTCTGGCTGGTTTTAAAGGGGAATACGATGTCAGTCAAACCAATCAAACTGAATTCGATGGTTGGCGCGTCGTGGGGACAAAAAGGCACATTGCCTATCCCTAATGGCCCGACGTACCACGAGTTGGTACTGGAAACCAACGCCAGCGCTGCAGACATGCAGCGCATTGCCATTACGCTGAACGCCGAAGAGATCTACGTCTTGACCGGTGAAGAGTTATTGATGCTCGAGCGTTACAAGCAACGAGACACCACCTCGGGGCATTTTGTGATCCCGTTCAGTGACATCGTGGCACGCACCAAAAATGGGGTGCGTTACACCGGTTTGGTCACTGAGCTGGGCGACAATATCCACCTCGATATCCAATTCAAAGGCAAGGCGGCCAACGCGACGCCATTGTCTATCCAAGTGCATGCGTGGGTAAGTAACTCTCAAGCGATGCGGGTCTTGGTGCCGATGATCAAACGCGAAACCATGCCGGCCAATGCACAAGGCGAGAACGAGTTCACCAACTTGGTGGCGAGTCCGCTCATCAGCATTCGTCGCATGCATTTCATGCACGACAACATCAGCAAACTGGAAATTGAGCGTGACTTTGTCAAAGAGTACGAAGCCAACACCTTCATTTCAGAAGCCAACGCGAAACGCAATGAGCGCACGCCCCAAGACGGGTATTTCCATTTTGACCCGATCGTTCGTGGGTTCTCCATTGATGAACTGTTTCCGACGCAGCACAGCTCCAACTTGAAATTCTCCGTGACCACCACCGATGTCCCAGGCTCCATTCCGATCTTGGTGGAGTCGGTGAAAGTCACGCGACCGGAAATGTTGCAGAGTGGCGCGGCCTAAGGAGCGCCAATGAAAAGCTTTTTTGATGATCTGTTGGAATTTGGCGCGGGCGCATTGGATTCGGTCGGGGAAAACGCCGACTGGCTGTTTCCCACTAATGACCAATCCACGAACCCGGATAAGACGCAGCAACCCAATCATCCTCAAGTGGATAACAAGGGGAATACGGTGACCACGCCGCAAGCTCAACCTCAGAAAGACAACACGATGTTGTACGTCGGGGGTGGAGTTGGTGTGTTGCTGGTCTTGATATTGGGCGCGCTGGCGTTTCGACGATAAGGAGACGGTGATGCCGTTACTGTTTTGGGGATTGGGTGGATTTGGGGTCGGCAGCCTGTTTGGGCTGAGCGCTGGCAAAGGGCTCAATAAAGTGTTGCTTGTGGTGCTGTTTGTCGCGTCACTAATGTGGCTCAAAGGAGGGCGCTGATGCTCGGATCATTGACATCATTAACCGGTGGCGGTGGCCTTCAAGGCGGCGCAGCAGGACCCGCTACGTCCGGCACCTCCGGCAACACCACGAATAACAGTGGGTTTGAAGGCGGGCACATCAGCCTCGGTGAGCAACGCGGCATGCCGTGGTGGTTCATTGTGTTGATGGCGCTGTTTGCCTTGTATGCGTTATCCAAACGGTAGCTTACAGCCAGCAAAGTGGGCGCACGTCCATCAACGGCTAAAACCGGCACTGAGAGACTATTACCAACACGCACAAACCCAAGTGGCAAAAGGCTTAGAGGCAACGTATCAAATAAGTGACACTGTCATGTTATTGCGTGGTGAAAGGCTGAAAAACAACACCAAAGAGTTGGTTGTGGTGGGGTTAGCGGGCGACATGGCCAACGGCACATTAGCCGCTGTCGAGCATGCGAAACAGCATGGCTTTGATTCGGTGCGAGCGCATTTTTATCGTGAGGGTGCCAAGCGATTCATTGCAAGACGATTGAAGTTACCGGTTCAGGAAATTGAACGCCACGGCGATGAACGGGTTTTACAAATAAGGTTAGCGGATATGGGTGGAAGAAGTTCTTCGAAAAGTCGTCAAAGCAACACCACGACGACCACAAACACCAGCAGCAGTGCGGCGGTCGGTGGCGACAATACCGGTGTGATGCTGTCGGGCGTCAGTGACTCGGACATCAATTTGACCATGACCGATCATGGCGCGATGGCCATTGCGGGACGTACCGCCGAAGAAGCGTTTGATTTTGGTACCCAAGCGTTAAGAGTCAATGAATCGGTGGTCGGAGATTCATTGAACATGGTCGATAACTCGTTGCGTGTGGTCGATAACACCGTCGACGAAGCCTTTGGCTTTGGGACGTCAGCACTCGAAGAGCAATCCGAAGTCAGTCAATACGCCATTGATTCCATTAAATCGATGGCCGGCCAACAAACCGAAACCACCAAAGCGGCGATTGCCTTAGCCAACAACGCGAAAGCGCGAGAGCAAACGGGCACGAATGAATCCGACAACTCTACGTTGAAAAAATTATCTCTCATCCTTGGGATCATCGGCACGATGATCACCATTGGGGTGGTCATGACAAGGCGCGCATCATGAAACAGACCCACACACTCGAGCCCAATCAAACGCTGACGTTTAACGCCGGCCAATCCGGCAAGTACCTCATCTTGCGTGATACCACGCACTCGTTACTGCTGCAGGGCGATACCATGCGTCCCGTTGAGATCTTTGGTGGTGACACCGTTGATGTGTCCGCCTTTGACAAGCTCGAGCTGAACAATCATCAGTCAGTGGCGGTGACCTTTGAGTATCAAGTGTCGGATTTATTGATCATGACCAAGGCGCAGAAAATCAGCGTGAATAACGCGCTGTTGGTCAGTGAAATTGAAAAGCCGGTGCACGTCAGAAAAGTGCAGGATCCCGTGCAGGTGAGTGAAGTGCAAGCGCCAGTGAGTGTGGCGCAGATTGAAACGCCGGTATCGGTTCAAAAAGTGCGTGAACCCGTCAAGGTTAGTGACATTGTCACGCCAGTTAAAATATCAGAAATACAAACACCTACCACGATTAGTGAGGTTCAAACGCCGGTTAATGTCAATCGAGTGGCCGAGCCGGTGACGGTCGACCAAATCACACAGCCGTTAACCGTTGCTCGCATTCAACAACCGGTGAATGTCGAGGTTGGGAATGCGTCATTGGATGTGCAAGCGACCATCACCAACACCGAATTGAAAGTGACGTCGGATCCAGAGCGGGTGACGTTCGCGAGAATTGGCAATGGCACCTTGTTGATGACGGGAGGCTATCAACGCATTCGAGAGAAAAGCGCGAGAAAGGCGCTCATCTTACAAGCTCTGCCCACTAATGAAGGCACGGTCATCGTGCAAGGTTTCTTGGAGTTACGCCCGGGCGGGCATTTGATGCTCAACACCAATCAAGCCGTGAGCTTGCATGGCACCGCAAGCGACCGCCTTAAAGTAGGAGAAGCGCTATGATGCTGTCATTAACCAATCCTGAGCTTGCCAGCGCTAATGATGGTTTGTTGAACGTGGAAGCAAAACACGATAATCAGATGAAATTCATTTTCGGCTCACGTCGAAAGGCGACGTTCCCGCTCTCAAACCACGTCGAAATGCTCGATTTGACCCTTAGGCGCTTTAAGCAATCGCAAGCAACGCCGCACAGTCAGAGCAGCAGAGCCTCTCCGATTTTGGCGAAACCTGGCATCGTCTATCTTAGATTTATCAGGGCCAATAACACGCATGTGTCGTCCCGTCTCTTGTATCTGTATTTTGCCTCGAATTCTCTCTATGGCTATCCACTGTTTCTTATCAAACCGAAAGCCGCGACCAAGCTTGAGATCACCGTCACCAACGTTGACGCCAGCGTTACGCTGCATTCGAGACTCCTTGTGAAATCGGAGGGCGAATGAGATGGCTAATGTTACTCGCCAGTGGCTTACTGGCCGGAGTGTACCTGATGAATAAGAAAACCATCGATGAGACGGTCAGCGACTTTGTGCTCTCTGCCCGCAGCGAAACCCGCATGCTCGGCGTGCATGGCGACTTAAAGAAAGTCGTGCGCCGAGCGTTAGAGTTGTCACCGTATGACTTTGGCATTACGGAAGGCCTGCGTACCGCAAAACGCCAATATCAGCTCTATCAAGAAGGCTTGAGCCAGCTTGATGGGGCCAAACGTTTAAGTCGGCACCAATCCGGCCATGCGATTGATTTTGTGGCCTACGACGAAAACAATAAGGTGACGTGGGACTTTAAGTATTACGACGCCATCAGCCGAGCGTTTAAACAAGCCGCTCGAGAGCTGAATGTCGCGATTGTTTGGGGTGGTGATTGGAAAAGCCTCAAAGACGGTCCGCACATTGAATTAAGTCGTCGGGTGTACACATGATGGGCGCGATCCTGAATCTTGTGACCGGTGGCGTGGCGGCGTACAAGCAGCATAACCAAAACCGAGCCGAAGCACTTAAGCGCAAAGATGAACTCGAGAGCGAGAAGCATCAGGCGAGGGTACGTCGACTGCAGAATGGTGAAGAGCAGGCCAGTAGCCTCGATGAAGTCAGCATTCGAGAGCGGGGACTCAAAGACGAGTTCATCCTCTTAGTGGTGTTTGTGCCACTGATTCTATCGTTTATCCCCAATTACGCGCCCTATGTTGAGCAAGGTTTTACAGCGCTGCAGCGTATCCCGAATCCGTATTGGTTTGTGGTGGGTGCAGTCGTCATCGATACGCTCGGGATGCGCGCCATGGTGCGTTATCTCCTCGAGTTTTATGTTTCGCGATGGAAGGGGAAATGATGGGCTTTATCGACACACTGATTATTGCATTCATGACAGGCGGAGTCTCAAGCCTTGGCACGATTGCGGCTTTGAAAACGGACATCAACTGGATAAAGCGAGTGCAGCAAGACCAAGAGCAACGGATACGAAAACTGGAGATACCGAATGAAAGGACACAAGTGCAAAGGTCGCCGACCAAACGGCCAACTTAAGAAAGGTTACACGCTCAAGAACGGGCGCGTGGTTAGGGCGAACACCACAATAAAACGCTACAAGAAACGCCGATAAGACAGACCATCTAAAGGGCTATTTTCTTAGGAAAGTAGCCCTTTCTGCATTTCTACGATGAGAAATGCAGAATTGGTGATGAAAATAGAACAAGTGCTACTTTAAGGTGATATTTATTCTATAGTTTTTATATAACATTGAAGAATCACACGGAAGTAATTTAGGTATGGTCAAGCTATCGTCATTCAGCCCTAAG